>CALFEA010000297.1 GCA_937950385.1 uncultured Altererythrobacter sp.
GCGGATAAGCATGGCTTTTCCAAAGATGAGCTCGATCAATTTGCGTTTGAAAGCCATCAGAAAGCGATTGCGGCGACCAATGCAGGCGCTTTTGAAGCAGAGATCGTGCCTGTTGGCATCGAAACACCTGAGGGTGATGCAATGCATACTGTCGATGAAGGCATTCGTTTCGACGCAACTTTGGAAGGCATTGCAGGCGTCAAATTGCTCGCGCCTGACGGCAAGATTACTGCCGCCTCCGCCAGCCAAATTTGTGATGGTTCGTCTGCCGTCCTTGTAATGAGCGAAGAAGCGGTAAAACGTCACGGCGTAACGCCAATTGCGCGCATTCATAACCTTACAGTAACCGCAGGTGATCCGGTGATTATGCTGGAGGAGCCATTGTTCGCAACTGATCGCGCATTGGAGCGTGCTGGCATGACAATTGGGGATATTGATCTTTACGAAGTGAATGAGGCGTTCGCCCCCGTTCCTATGGCTTGGCTCAAGCACACGGGCGCTGATCCAGAGAGATTGAACGTCAATGGCGGCGCGATTGCTCTGGGTCACCCGCTCGGCGCATCAGGCACAAAATTGATGGCGACTATGGTCCATGCCTTGAAAGCACGCGGCCAGAAATACGGCCTTCAAACAATGTGCGAAGGCGGCGGCGTAGCAAACGTCACCATCATCGAAGCTCTTTAATTTATAGTATTGAAAATAAGGAATAATTTCATGGAAATTTCTGCAAACACCCCGGCAGTGGTCACCGGCGGCGCGTCCGGCCTTGGCGAAGCAACCGCTCGCGCGCTGGCTGCCAAAGGCGCAAAAGTCGCAATTTTCGACCTTCAAGAAGAGAAGGGCAAAGCGGTTGCAGCCGATATTGGCGGCATCTTCTGCGAAGCAAATGTCACGAGCGATGAGAGCATTGATGCAGCCTTTGCCAAGGCACGCGAAGCGCACGGCCAAGAGCGTATTCTCATCAATTGCGCAGGCACTGGCAGCGCGATCAAAACGGCTAAGCGCGACCGCAACACTGGCGAAATCTCGCACTTTCCATTGGATGCGTTCAACTGGTTGATCCAAATCAACCTCGTGGGCACATTCCGCTGCATTGCCAAATCAGCCGCTGGCATGATGACCGTCGACCCATTGAGCGATGATGGTGATCGCGGAGCGATTGTGAACACCGCATCTGTAGCTGGCGAAGACGGCCAAATCGGTCAGGCTGCTTATTCCGCATCAAAAGGCGGCGTGATCGGCATGACCCTGCCAATTGCGCGCGATCTGATGCAAGAAGGCATCCGCGTAAACACGATCCTGCCCGGTATCTTTAATACGCCGCTGATGAATGCAGCGCCGCCTCAAGTGAAAGAAGCGCTGGCTGCATCTGTCCCGTTCCCCAAGCGTTTGGGCGATCCGGCTGAATATGCGCATCTTGCGATGACGATGATCGAAAACGGTTACTTCAATGGCGAAGACGTACGTTTGGACGGTTCGATCCGGATGGCACCGCGTTGATAGGCTGCTTCCATCACTAAGAACAATGAGAACCCTCGCAGGTGCCTAGGCATTTGCGGGGGTTTTCTTTTGCGCGAGCTTTGGCATCGTGCGCATCAAAGGAGATTATCATGAGCTACACCCAAATCATCGTCGAAAAGGCAGATGGCGTCGCAACCATCACGCTGAACCGGCCTGAGAAGATGAACGCCTATACTCGCACCATGCAGTCAGAAATTTGCGCAGCAATGGATGATATTGACGGCGATGATGATGTGCGCGCGGTTATCTTCACAGGGGCCGGTGACCGCGCTTTTTGCGCCGGTGCTGATCTAACGCCAGAAGGCGGGGGGCAGATATTCTCCAGCGGTGAGCAGGTTAGTGATCTGTCTGACCCATTGGTGCGCGATGGCGGCGGGCAATTGACCTTGCGCCTGTTCAATTCAAAAAAGCCATTGATCTCCGCTTGTAACGGCGCGGCTGTGGGCGTTGGCGTAACTATGCAATTGGCAATGGATATTCGCCTTGCATCCGACAATGCGCGCTATGGCTTTGTGTTTGCACGGCGCGGGATTGTGCCAGAGGCATGTTCAAGCTGGTTCTTGCCCAAAATTGTCGGGATTAGTCAGGCGCTTGAGTGGTGCTATTCAGGACGTGTGTTTGGTGCAGAGGAGGCCAAAGAGGGCGGCCTTATCCGCTCCATCCATGCACCGGAAGACCTCCTGCCAGCGGCGCATAAGATTGCGCGTGAGATTGCCGATAACACTTCAGCTTTGTCGGTCGCCATGACGCGGGCGATGATGTGGCGCTTGTCTGGCACTGAGCATCCGATGATGGCGCACCGGATCGACAGCAAGGCGATTTATACATTGTCGCGCGGTGTCGATGCGAAAGAGGGCATCGCCAGCTTCCTAGAAAAACGCGAGCCAAATTACCCTGGCAAAGTCTCAGATGATATGCCTGACTTTTATCCATGGTGGGATGAACCGGAATATAAGTGACAGGCAAAATGGGTACCAAAACTTGCCATTCGCGACCGCTTGGTTAGATATTTGGCATGGCCGATACAAAGAACACAGGCGAAGTGGGCGTTGCAGCTGGCGGCGATATGGAAAGTGATCGGCTTGCTGATTTTCTTCCCTATCAACTTTCGGTGACATCCAATGCCGTTAGCAGCCTGATTGCAGAGCGCTATCAATCCCGTTTCGGCATTAAGATCGCCGAATGGCGGGTCATGGCCGTATTGGGTGATGTGGGGTCTGCGACCCAGCGCAAACTCGCCGAGGCGACCTTGATGGATAAGGTGGCGGTCAACCGCGCTTGCAAAGTCTTGGCTGACCGCGGTTTGATTGAGCGTGAACCCAATGCGCGCGATGGCCGCTCACATTTGCTGGAGCTGACGGGAGAGGGGCGTTCTATCCATGCAGAAGTCATGCCGCTGGCCAAAGCGATTGAGGCAGAAGTGTTTGCTGCTCTAAAGCCAGAGGAACGCGAAGCCCTGCGTTCAATATTAAGCCGAGTGTTTGATCAGGCGAACACTGTCCACCCGATCAAACATTCCTAGAGGGCTGGCCTTGTTTGGGCCAAATCCCGACTTTAGCTTTTCGTTGGTCCATCGTCTGCGAAGGCATCGGAGATCGAACAAGCCGCAGGGCCAAGGATAACGATAAACAGAACCGGCAGAATAAACAGGATCAGCGGCACGGTCATAATCGCAGGCAGACGGGCTGCTTTTTCTTCAGCACGCATCATCCGCTCATTGCGGAATTCAGCTGACAAAACCCGCAAGGCGGATGCCAAAGGTGTACCGTAACGCTCGGTTTGAACCATAGTGGTCACAACTCCGCGCACAGCATCCAAATCCACGCGGTAGGCGAGATTGTCGAAGGCATTTTTGCGGTCGTTTAGGAAGGACAGCTCAATCGCGGTCAGGGCGAATTCATCACCCAGTTCCGGATATGCGCGGCCCAGTTCTTTGGCAACGCGGTTAAAGGCCGCATCGACTGTCAAACCGGCTTCTGCACAAATCACGAGAAGGTCGAGCGCATCAGGAAGGCCTTTTTGGATTTCCTTGGTGCGTTTGCCTGCTTTGTTCGACAGGAAAATCTCTGGGCCTTTATAGCCGGCAAAAACTGCCGCACTCAGGGCGCCAATACGCTTTATTCCGCCCCATTCGGGGAAAAAGTCCAAAGCGTAGATAAACAGGAAGGCAGTACCGCCCAGCAGGATCGGTAAGATCATCCGCAATGTGATGATGATGACAGCCAATTCTTTATTGCGGTAACCCGCATAAGCCAGCTTTTGCTGAATAACCTGAATTTGGCTGTCCTGGAGGATTTTCATCCCCTCCAGCTTTTCCTTCATCGCATCGGTTGTGTCGGTCTTGCGAACGAGACTAGCGCGTTTCTTCGCCGTTGCGGTAACAATACCGGCTTTCAATTCATCGCGGCGCGCGGTTAGTGCTTTTACGCGCCTAGCCATCGGATCCTTAACCGTGATCGCGGCATAGATCGCCATAATAACGGCGAAGGCTGCGACACCTGCAAGGATGGTTCCGACGACTACGACGTCGAAGCCGAGCAGAGTAGGGCCGGGTTGGGTGTTGATCATTGTACCGTTTCCCTACTTAAATCTCGAAATTGACCATTTTGGCCATGATAAACGCGCCAATCGACATCCAAACCGCGCCACCGAGACCGGTGACAATCAGACGTTCGTCGGTGAAGAAGCCGCCGAGATAGTCTGGATTGATCCAATAGATCATGCCGAAGACGATGAATGGCAGCGAGCCCACGATATAGGCCGAGGCCTTCGATTCAGAGCTCATGGCTTTAATCTTCAACTTCATTTGTGCGCGCTTGCGCAAGACATCGGCCAGGTTGGACAGAGTCTCTGCCAAGTTACCGCCTGTCTCGCGTTGAATAGCGAGCGTAATGCAGAAGAAGTTGAACTCAGGAATGCCCAAACGATCGGCGGTTTCCTGCAAGCTTTCTTCCATTGTCCGGCCGATTTTAATCCGCTCAACAATGCCTTTGAATTCAATGCCAACCGGGCCAGGAACCTCGCTAGAAACCACTGAAAGCGTTTCGGTTACAGGAAGGCCTGAACGCAGGCCGCGAACCAGCAATTCAATCGCATCTGGGAATTTTGCGTTAAACTGATTGGTGCGTTTGCCGATAAAAAAGCCAACAACGAGATGCGGAATACCCGCGCCCAGCAATATGCCAACTCCTAATGAGAGCAAAAGAGCACCTGATTGCAAATAGATCAGCAAAGCAATGACAAGAGCGATACCGCCGGAGGCATAGAGATATTGCTGAATTGACCACCCTTTACCGGTACGGTCGAGCCGCATTGCTAAAGCTTCACTGCGCGAGCCGGAGCCTGCGACTTTGTGGGCTTTAGGTTTGCGAGCGGCAATCGCCTTTTTAAGCTGCGATTCCACCTTTGTATCGGTGCTTTCCGAATGCCGAAAACGCAACTGTTCGAGCCGCCGCTGGCCTTCTTTGGCCGGGGACGTTCCAGACAGCGCCGTGTATGCGATGACAATCATCGCAAATAATCCGCCACCAATCAGCAAGGCTTGCATAATGCTCATCGCTTAACGTCGCCCTTCTTTCTTGCTCTTCATCTCAAATCCCCAGCTAAGGGGCATGCAGCATCGGCGCGGCCCGTTCAGACCGCGCGCGGTGCGATATTATTCAGCAGGTTCTGCCGCTGCTTTTGATTTGTCTTTCTTCGCCAGAAGCGATTTCAGATCAAAATTGCCAAGCAGCGATTTTTTCTCGAGGGAGACATCGGTCAAGTCCTCTTCGCTGGCACCCATAACGCGCTCACCCAATTGCTTGATGAGTGCAGAGGCTTTGCTGCTCTTATTGGCTTCGACAAATGTCTGACCAAGCTTGGCTGAATTGGCCGCAGCTTTCGCATCATATGGAATAGTGAAATCAATCGGGCGCTCGATAGAGGCCTCAAAATCATTCTTACTAATCTCTGCCAAACCAGATTGAACCTTATTGGCAACAATCAATGGATGGGTGTGAGGCGCATTGGTTTTTAGCCAGCTCAAGATCCGGATCGTGTCACGAGCTGATGCCAATGTCATATCCGTCGTCAGTAGAACAACATTCACATCACCCAACACTTGTGGGAAGTTGATGAGCATGTTGCGCGGCAAATCGATCACTGTCATTTCAAACGCTTGGCGGAATTCTTCCTCCAATTGTACAAATGCAGCGCCATCAGTCATCAGCGGCGAATTGATCGGCGCTTCAGCTGAGAGGATCGATAATTTGTCATTGGCACGGATCATTGCGCGCTCAATAAACAGTCCATCAATCCGGCTTGGATTATCAATCGCATCGGTCAGACCGCGACCTGGCTCAAGATCGAGCGCAAGCGCATTGGTTCCGAAGTGCACATCAAGATCAAGCAATGCTGTTGATGCATTATGTTCGGTGCTGAAGAGCCATGCGAGCGATGTCGCAATAGTCGATGCACCCACGCCGCCGCGTGTTCCAACAACAGCGGTTGAAACATGGTGCTGGGCGACTTCGCCGTCTGCGTTCTTAGGCGCTGCGAACACGGCTTGTGCTTGATTCAAGGAATCGCGCACTTGACCCGCTGAAAGCGGTTTCAGCAGATAGTCGTGAATGCCGCTGGCAAGAAGGTCGCGGTACAGACGCACGTCATTGACTTGGCCGACTGCGATCACAACCGTTCCCGGCTCGCATACCTCTGCCAAAGCATTGATGTCATTCAGCGGGTCACCGCTTTCAGACAAATCAACCAGCAGAATGTTCGGGCTGGCGCTGACGGAAAGCGATTGGATCGCATTGCGCAGGCCGCCTTTGTTGCATTTTTCAGGCTGCCAACCGAGCTCGATTACAACCGGGCGCAGAACGTCCAGTGCAGTATCGTCGCAAATATAGGCTGCGAATGGATCACGATTTCCGGGCATGCCGGATTTCCATGGAGCGTTCATGATTAATTGCCTCCTGCAGCGGCCACGTCGCCGCCATTACCTGATGGCTCGCGATCGCGGAAACTGTCGATAGCCTTGGTTCCGCTCATAATGACGGTTTCACCAGTACCAGTCTGACCTTCGATCAGATCCTCTGGATTGGCGACCATTGCGGCCAAATTGCTGTTAGTGGCGCAGCCGTAATTTTTGGTTGTACCATTGTAATAGTTCATATCGGAACTCGCTTCCCAATCTGGGCAGCCTGGAACAGAAGCGCGTGAACGGGTCAGCACGATGCGGGCATTGCCCGGCTGTACAAAGCCTTCCGTTACAGGAGCGCCGGTTTCAACCAATACGCCATGGCGAGCCGCAAGTTCGCCAATGGCTTGGCGGGTGGCTTCGCTGGCCATAGGATCGTCAATCGATACACGGTCGCCGTAACCTAGCTTCATTGTATCGAACCAAGCGGCAACACGCTGTTGCTCTGCAATGCTCATACCGCTTTGGGCGGAGCGCACGTCGAAGGTGTAATTGTTGCGCTCTACGACCGGCTGTTTCACCGAATAGAGAGATTGATTGGTTGGCATTCCGCCGCAACCGGCCAAGCCGACGCCTAGCGCAAGGGCGAGAGCCATTGCTGGCGCTTTGGCTAAGGTGCTTTTGTTTGCAAAGGTCATCTGTTTTACCTTCCTTACGATTACAGGCTGAAGCCAGGAGCAGCCGTTTCAGCACGGCGATCCAGGGTGTCGGGTTTATCACTTGCTTGACGGTCTTTTTTCGAAGGCTTGCCCGGGAGGACGTCTTCTGCCTCGATCATGCTGACCGCTGGTGCTTGACCATTGCCTGTGACGGCTGTTGGCACAGGGCGTTGCATCCCTGATTTGCCAGCATGGTCTTGGAAGCCGACAAATTGCTGCGCTTCATTCGCCGAACGGAAACCGTCGGTTGGCAGCTTGATGTCGCGCGCATTCACCGGCTTCACCAAATACGGTGTTACGACGATCACCAGCTCTGTTTCGCCTTTGCGGAACTCGCGTGAGCGGAACAAATTGCCGAGGATCGGAATATCGCCAGCGCCCGGAGCTTTTTCGATGGTTTTTTGTGAGTTATTGCTCATCAAACCAGCAATCATGAAGCTTTGGCCTGAACCCAACTCAATCGTTGTTTCAGCCCGGCGAGTGGTCAGTGCAGGGATGGTGAAGCCATCAATCTGCACGGCGCCTTGGCTTGAAAGTTCCGAAATCTCTGGACGAACACGCAAGGAAATGCGGCCATTGGCGAGCACTGTTGGCGTGTAGGTCAGGCTGACACCGTAATTGCGGTACTCAACCGTGGTTGAGCCAAGGCCAGAGCTGATGGGAATTGGAAATTCACCACCTGCAAGGAAATCTGCCGTTTCACCTGACAATGCTGTCAAATTGGGCGTCGAAAGCGTTGTGACCAAGCCTTGCGTCTCCGCAACATCGAGCGCTGCAAGCATGTCCAAGCCTAGCAGACTGCCGAGACCAGCAAAGGTCCCGCCAGAGCCATTAGTGTTAACCCCTGGGCCAACAATTCGCGTGCCGTCAGGCAATACGAAAGCCGGCTGACTGACGCCATTGCCAACACCGATCGGGCCATTGACTGAATATTCGCCAGTGCCAAGGGTGCGGCCAGTGCCAACGCCGAAGCGAACACCGTCGCTGCCGTCGAAAGTGGTCAGGCTGCCGCCCATAGAGCGAACCAGCGAACGACTGACTTCGGCGAAGCGCACTTGCAAGTTCACTTGCAGAGGCGTTGCCGTTTTCAGACGCGTGATAACATTGGTGTCATCGCCTAGAAAGGCTTGCACGAGGCGTTCAGCCTCTGCCGCGTCTTCAGGCGCTGCAACGGTACCGGTCAGCAAAACTGTGCCAGTGCCCATTGTCGCAACAGAAACTTTCGCCTCTGGCATGGCAAGCGCGAGCATTTGATCGACGCTACCGATATTGTTGCCAACACGGATATTTGCCGACCAGATCACATCACCAGCACGGTTGCTGGCATAAATGGTGGTCTCACCGCCAGCTTTGCCGAAGACATAAAGTTGGCGCTGTGATTTCACCTGTACATCGGCGACCTTATCGTCAGCTACGAATACATCAGCCATGGATCCTGGAACGGTTACCAGTTCGCCGCGACCGATTGAGATCACGATATCCTGTGCTGGTCGGTTGATCGACTGAGCGTTAGCGCTCGACATTGGCACGCTCATAAGCGGCGCAGTGGCGAGGCTGGCTAGCAGCAGTTTTGCAGTCAGGCTGCGTTTCATGGTCTTGCCCCTAAATTGAATGGCATTCGCCGGTCTCACGGCATGAATTTTGCGGTTAATCGGCATGCTTAAACCCCTTACCTAACCAGCATTGCGCCAGCGGCAGGCACAGTTTGGCCAGCCTTCGACACGTTGCCTGCGCCCTGTTGCAGCATGCTGTGTGCAGCGGAGCCAACGGGTACTTCTGTGGTGTTTTTGCCGCGCGTCACGCGAACGGCTGGACCCGTGCTAACCGGTGCGCCATTGACTTTGGCTGGCACGCCCATTGCCACTGGCGTCCGCACAGGAGGCGGCGCTTTTGCTGGCTTTGACTTGGTTTGGTTGGGAACAGTTGTGCGTTGGAAGCGCGATACATCGCCGCCAGTTGAGAAAGTCGTGCCCTTGTCGGCAGGACGACTCATTGCGGCAGCGAGAAGCTTTTCTTCCTGCTCTTTGGTTGCGTTTTCTGGGATGTCGACATCGCCTGAGGCAATGGCACGTTCCAGTTCAGCCTGATTGTCAGCAATCGAGCGCAAAGCGAGGCTAAGCGTGCCGATTGTTTGAGCAACAGCGACCTTTTCGGCCAGTTTCGGCGTTACTTCGAGCGTTACCGTGCGGAAGGCGCGAACAACTGTCTTGCCTTCATCGGTGGTGGTTTGCTCTGTGCGTTGGTCTGTTGCCAAAACGCGAAGGTTACGCAGAACTGTCTCGGCAGCTTTGAGGGATTGGCCCTCCGCGCCTTTAACGGTTTGGGTCAAGACGATGTCAACGCGGTCACCCGGGAAGACAAAGCCAGCAACACCGGTCTTGGCAGACACAGGCACAGTAACTGCGCGCATGCCAGGGCCAAGCGCCGCTGCAAGAAAGCCGCGGTCGCCGGGGCTCACGAGTGAGCCTTGCGTAACCGGCTCACCAGCGGTGATCGGATGACGGACAACCGTGCCGAGCAATTTCGACATGTCTGATTCGCCGTCAATAAAATAGGCGTCTTGAACCAGCTCTTCAGGCCATTGCTGATAACCCATGGCATCAGCTGTAATGATTGTACCGGCAGCAAGTGCGCGGTTAGCAACCAAGACCTTTGGTCCAGTGGGAACGGGGGCAGCCTCAGCTTCTGGGGCACCTCCGCCTGCGAACATGGTTCTTGCAGCAAAAGCGGTGCCGATCGCAATGATCAATGCACCAAGCAGCAAAACGAGTTTCTTCCTATCCATGGCTAGTCTAGCCCCTTCATTCGGCCCTGTTAATTAAGTGGGCGGGTATCTATTTTTCGTTGTAACGGCGAAGTGGTTAAAATCAGGTTCACCCCGTCAAAGAAGTGGTTCCCACACTCGGTAAATAGTGAAAGGAAAGCACCCAAAGGCCGGCAAAAGCGATAGCCACTCCATAAGGAACAGCCAGTTTATCGCGTTGACGTTTCATAAAGTGATAGGCGCCCATCACGATGGTCAAAACGCCGCCAGCCAGCGCCATGATCACGATCAGTTGCAAAAACCATGTCGGTTCAATCCACAGCGCCAAAGCCGTCAATAGTTTCACATCGCCGCCGCCCATCATGCGAATCGCGAACAAGACTGCTGTCACTGCAAAGGTTGCGAGCGCTACGCCAAGGTGCAGCGCAACGCCGGGCCACAGATCCACGCCGCTTGCCCACCAAAATAGCGGTGCAGCCAAGGCAATGGCTATGTTCAAGCGGTTGGAAATGGTCCGGCTTTTGATATCGGTGAAAGCTGCATAAATCAGCGCCAGCGCCAATCCGCCCAATAAAATGTACTGAAAAATCTCGGTCAACGCTCTGGCCCCCAAATGGGAAAAAGTTTTTCCCTTGTTGAGGCACTGCTAGAGTGTATCGCTTACCAAATAGTAACCAAGTCGAAGCGCGCGAGGAATAAATTCGGATGCCAGTGAGCAATTCTAAAGACGGTTTGATCGAGGAAGCGATCAACCGGCGCGCTATACCTGCGCATGCAAAGGAGAGCATCTGGACCACTCAAGATGGCCATCCTATCCGCCGAATTGATTGGCCAGGTGCATCTCCAGCGACACCGCGCGGCTCGATATTATTTTTTCCAGGGCGCGGAGATAATTACGAAAAATATATTGAGACGCTTGAAGAATGGCACCGTGAAGGTTGGCGCGTCACGGCCAGTGATTGGCGTGGGCAAGCGGGTTCCGGGCGGTACGGAGATGATAATGTCACCGGACATATTTCTGACTTTTCGATTTGGATCGCGGATTTGGCGCAAATCTGGGCGGCTTGGGTGAAAGAAACTCCGGGCCCGCATATTCTAGCGGCGCATTCGATGGGCGGCCATTTGGTGATGCGCGGATTGGTCGAGGGCGCGGTGGCGCCTGATGCTATGGTCCTCAGCGCGCCAATGCTGCGCATGTCTGGGCCTAAGTTGCCGCTGATCATCCAACATTTGGGTGCAAAGCTGATGTGCTTGATTGGAAACCCTAAGCGGCAAGCATGGAAATGGAGCGAAAAGCCGGGCGAGCTACCCAAGCGCCGCCGCGAACTGCTAACCCATGATGATGATCGTTATGAAGACGAAGTGTGGTGGCGCGACAACAGGCCTGAAATCATTATGGGCCCTG
>CALFEA010000298.1 GCA_937950385.1 uncultured Altererythrobacter sp.
AATATCGCCATTATATGCGGCGCAATTTTGGTGAGCATTACGGCGATACTGGGCGCGCGGATGAGCGATGCCGCCTTTGCCGCTGACTTGTCTTCGCAGGCCGATACACAGCTGAGTAAAATTGGCGCGGGCGATGTAAAAACCCGCTTTTCCACGCGCGGGCGCTGGCCTACCCGCCACCCCGTCTTATCGGGCGGAGAAGCGCTGGATGAAGGCACGCGGGACAATGCCGCCAAAGCCGTTGGCAGTGTTGCTGGTGTTGGCGGGATAAGCTGGGAAGATGGCAAGGTACTGGCTGTCTCAGGCTTTGCGCCCACCTCCCCCACCCATTGCCAAGACGAGGTGCAAACATTGCTGGCCGCGCGCTCGATCCGCTTTGAGGAATCGCGCAGCGATATTGCGCCGACTTCCGATGCTTTGCTCGATGAAGTTGCAGCCACTTTGAAGCCATGCCTAGGGTCAATTATAGCGGTAACCGGACATACGGATGCAACCGGGCCAGAAGAAGAGAACCTCGCTTTGTCACAAGAGCGCGCCCGCGCTGTTGAAGCTGCATTGCGCAAACGCGGTATTCCTGCCCGCGGGATGCGCGCGAGGGGGCTCGGATCGTCGCGCCCCATTGAAGGTCTTGCCGCAGAAGACCCTGCCAATCGCCGGATCGAATTCGCCGTAATCGCAACCACACCTTTGCGGCCGACACCTGTCGATACGCCGGGCCCGAGATAAGGGAGGCAAGACACCATGCCAATCTGGTCAGAAGTGCTCGTATTGTCGCTCGCCGCTTATGCGCTTGGGCTTGGTGCGGGTTGGTTCATATGGGGCCGCACCCCAGAAGCTGCGCGCATTGCAGATACGCCCGATGGCCCCCATAAAGATGTCGATATAGAAGAAAGCCCGTGACAATGCCTGAACTCATCCAAGCCTATTGGCCCTTTATCCTGATCGCCTTTGTTATAGGTGTTCTCGTTGCTTGGTTTGCTTTTTCCGCCAGCCGCAAAACCTCGGTTAAAGTGAGCACGGATGTGCTGGACGAGGATCAAGGCCCTGCTGCACGCAACCAAGCGTTGATCGATGCGCCGGTGAAAAGTGCGGGCGTGGAAGAAATGGCGGAGGCTACGCCGGAAACTATCGCGGTTCCTGCTGCGAAAGCCGCCCCTAAAGCTGCATCTGGCGGCGATGATCTGACCCAGATCAAAGGCCTTGGCCCCAAACTGGCTGCGATGCTGGACGAAATGGGCGTGACCAGTTTTGCGCAAATCGCTGATTGGGATGATGCGGAGATTGCGCGGATTGATGCAAAGCTTGGCCGTTTCCAAGGGCGCATCACGCGCGACAATTGGGTCGAGCAAGCAAAGCATCTCGCGCAAGGCGACACCAGCACATTTGCCGATAAATTTGGCAATAACGGCTAAAGCTTTTCCTTCCATAGGCACGCCTCCTGCCCTACGCTTGTATCAAAGCTAGGGAGAATAAGTGAATGAGCGAAGCCGTCTATCCGGTGCCAACCAATTGGGCCGCCAATGCCAAGATCAATGCGGCGAGCTATGCGGAAAAATATGCGCGCTCGACCGGCGATGTGGACGGTTTCTGGCGCGAAGAAGCGCAGCGGATTGATTGGATCCGGCCGTTTGAGACCATCAAAGACACCTCTTACAACAAAGACGACTTTCATATTCGCTGGTTCGAAGAGGGACAGCTGAACCTTTGCGCCAATGCGCTGGACCGGCATTTGGATGCGCGCGGCGATCAGGTCGCGATATATTGGGAACCTGACACGCCGACCGAAGCGGATCGCACCATCACTTACCGCGAATTGCACCGCGATGTGTGCCTGTTTGCCAATGCTCTAAAAGCGCAGGGCGTGAATAAAGGCGACCGCGTCACGATCTATTTGCCCATGGTTCCTGAGGCAGCCGTCGCCATGCTCGCCTGCGCGCGGATTGGCGCCATTCATTCGGTTGTGTTCGCTGGATTCTCTCCCGAAGCACTCGCGGGACGGATCACTGATTGCGGATCAACCATTGTTCTCACCGCAGACGAAGGCTTGCGCGGCGGCAAGCCAATCCCCTTGAAAGCCAATGTTGATGCGGCGTGCGAAAAGGCAGATGTGAAGACCGTCATCATGCTGGAGCGAACGGGCAAAGATGTACCGATGCACGCGGGCCGCGATGTGCGCTGGGCCGCTGCGGTAGCTGGTCAATCCGCTGATTGTCCGCCCGAAGTAATGGATTCTGAAGACCCGCTTTTCATCCTCTACACCTCCGGCTCCACCGGTAAACCAAAGGGCGTGATGCACACCACCGGCGGCTACGGTGTCTGGGCCAGCATGACGCATGAATATGTCTTCGATTATTCGCCCGGCCAAGTTTACTGGTGCGCAGCTGACGTGGGCTGGGTCACCGGCCACAGCTATGTCGTTTACGGCCCGCTGATCAATGGCGCGACGCAGGTCATGTTCGAAGGCGTGCCAAACTTTCCCGACCATTCACGGTTTTGGCAAGTCATCGACAAATATAAGGTCGAGATATTCTACGCTGCGCCGACCGCGTTGAGGGCATTGATGCGCGAAGGCGATGAATGGGTGACGAAAACCGACCGCTCATCCTTGCGCCTTCTCGGCAGTGTGGGTGAGCCAATCAATCCGGAAGCTTGGGACTGGTATCACCGCGTTGTGGGCGAGCGGCGCTGCCCCATTGTCGACACATGGTGGCAGACGGAAACGGGCGCTGCGATGATTACCCCTTTGCCCGGCGCAACTGACCTCAAACCGGGCAGTGCATCGAAACCGATGTTTGGTGTGCAGCCTGCGCTCGTCGATCCAGAAAAAGGCACAATGCTCGAAGGCGCGACATCTGGCGCGCTGATCATTACCGACAGCTGGCCAGGGCAAATGCGCACGGTTTACGGCGATCATGAGCGTTTCTTCGACACCTATTTCAGCCAATATCCCGGCTATTATTTCACCGGCGATGGCTGCCGCCGCGATGAGGATGGCTATTATTGGATCACAGGCCGCATCGATGATGTCATCAATGTCTCCGGCCACCGCATGGGCACAGCCGAGGTGGAGAGCGCTCTGGTTGAGCATCCGCT
>CALFEA010000299.1 GCA_937950385.1 uncultured Altererythrobacter sp.
TTCCGCCAACGCGTGACCTTCGGGCAATTCGCGCCCGACGTGCCAGAACTCTTTGAGGTCATGCACATCGGCATCCTTGGCCTTTTCTGTGCCGAATGAAGTGTAGCCGCGCGCACCGCCGCTGCCCTCTAACTTATAGGCGAGCTTTGCGTCTTCTGGCAAAGCGAAGAACGCCTTGGACGCGGCCTCTGCGCGGTCGATCAACTCTTGCGGAATGCCGTGATCGCGAATGACCGCAAATCCATATTCTTGGAAACTGGCGCCCAAAGCATCCGCGATATTCTCCAGCGGTTGATTAATCGAGACAGAAGCAATGTCAGTCATTGTTGCACCAAGTTTAGTAAGGGAGGAACAATCCAGCGAGAGCCGCGCTCATGAGGTTGGCGAGGCTGCCCGCCGCCAAAGCGCGTACACCCAGCTTGGCAATCATAGGCCGCTGGTTCGGGGCCAAGCCGCCTGTCACTGCCATTTGAATGGCGATGGAGCTAAAATTGGCAAAACCGCAAAGAGCAAAGGTAATGATCGCGCGGCTGCGCTGTGACAAACCCTCAACGGCGCCCAAATCAATAAAGGCGACAAATTCGTTCAGCACAATTTTTGTCCCGAATAATCCGCCTGCAATGCCTGCTTCATTCCAAGGGATACCGATCAAATACATGACAGGCGCAAAGACATAGCCGAGCATTTGCTGGAAGGAGAGATCGGGGTAGCCGAACCATCCACCCACACCGCCGAGCAAACCGTTTGCCAAAGCCACCAAAGCCACGAACACCATGACCATTGCACCCACGGCCACAGCCAATTTCACACCGGTTTGCGCACCTTGAGCAGCTGCTTCGAGCACGTTGGCAGGCTTATGGCCCTCCTCAAAAGTCTCTGCGATTTCCACCTCTGGCGCTTTTCCGCCTTCGGTTATCGCTCCGGGTCCTTCGGCACTGATCCGCGCTTCTGGCAGGGTAAATTCTGCGTCACTGCCGTCAGAAACTGTCTCAAGCTCATCATCGGGGTAAATGATCTTCGCCATCAAGATACCGCCGGGCGCCGACATAAAGGCCGCTGCCAGCAAGAACGGCAGATATTCATCACCAAGCAGCCCCGCATAGGCCGCAAGGATTGTTCCTGCGACACCGGCCATACCGACCGTCATCAATGTAAAGAGCCGCGAGGGCGTGAGCGCCGCCAAATAGGGCCGCACGACCAGCGGGCTTTCTGATTGTCCGACAAAGATATTGGCAGCCGCCGCCAGCGATTCCACCTTGGAAATTCCCGTCAGCCAGCCAATCGCACCGCCTACCCAGCGCACCACGCGCTGCATAATGCCAAGGTGATAAAGGATGGAAACAAGCGCAGCGAAGAACACGATCACCGGCAGCGCGCCCAATGCAAAAGTATTGGCGAGCGGGTTATCCGCGCCAAACAAAAACGCCGTTCCCGCATCTGCATAGGACAATAACGCCGATACGCCATCCGACATGCCCTTGATCACGGCCTTGCCGCCAGTGGTCGCGAGCACCAGAAAAGCCATCACCGTTTGCAAAGCGAAGGCCGCACCCACGACGCGCAGATTGATCCGCTTTTTGCCGTTGGACAGCAGAAATGCGATAAGAAGGATCACCGCTATACCGGCGATGTTGATCAAAAATGGCGGCATGGGTCCCCTAATCCTGGCGTGAGCGGTCTATAGGATTCGTCCCTATCGCGCTGCGCCTCAATGTCTCGCCTTTTAACGCATGGCAGTCAAATGCCCACAGACTTTTGCGCCCAATCATCGTCCAATCCATCATACACGCTTTTCTTTTGTGCGCGTCCGCCATAGGCATTGGCGCCATGAGCACAGACACCAAAACTCTCGACACACCGCAAGCCCAAGCAGCGGCGAACATGCCCTTGGGATTATTCGTCTATTTGATGCTTTACGGCGGGATGACTGTGCTGGCGGGCGTGCTCGCATATAAGCAAGTGCAATTGGTTCCGACCGACCTCGCTGTGGAATCGGGTATTTTTGCGTTTCTCATTCTGGTCGTCATATCCAGCACAGTGACACAGCTTTATGGACAGAAATTGGCCACGCGCATTGTGTGGTTCGGCTTTGTCCCGCTGCTCATATCGAGCATCTTGATGCAATTGGTTCTAGGCCTGCCCGCCTCTGTCGAGATGGTCGAAGGCCGGGCAGAGGATCTCGCCGCATTCGAACAGGTGCACAACACAGTCTGGCGGGTTTGGGCCGCTGGGCCTGCTGCTTACATCGTGTCTTTGCTGCTCAATATTTGGATATTCTCCAAGCTGGGTGGAGCAGGTAAGGCCACCACGGTGGGCCTGATGATCCGCGGCGCAGTCGCTTCAGCGCTTAGCCAAGCGGTGGATTCGGTTATATTCATCACTCTGGCGTTTTACGGCCTGTTCCCCATCACCAATCTGCTCATCGGGCAGGTGATTGCCAAAGTCGTTCTCAGCTTTGTCTTAGTGCCATTTCTTATCACTGGCGGGGTGAAGTTGGCCAACTGGCTGGATGCTCGCAATAACTAAAGCGCAAATACCGCATAGCTTGCAGGCAGTAACCTACGATCACCGAGCATCGGATCGCCCGAAATGCTGCTGGGAATATCGCGGGTCTGTGCGCAATAGTTGAACACATAGAGATATTTACTGTCCCGCCTAATGCGCAAACCTTCGGGCAAATCATGCGTCTTTAAAGTTGTGTCTGCCAAAGCCCGCGCGACCACTTCATCCAAAACTGCGCCGCTTGGCCAAGTTGCCAGATAGCGAGCTTTGCCGTGCTTATAGCTAGCAGGCGTCCCGTCTTTTGCGGTCAGCTCAGCTTGCGCTTCCCCCTCTACATGATCGAGCCAATGCGCGATTTCCCAAGTGCCGCCATCATGCACGAGACCGGGCCGAAGGCTCTCTGATCGCGTCACTTCCAGCCGAATAATATCCTGCAAACCGCCGGGCGCCAGACTGTGAGGAATCGCAAAATCTTGGGTCCGCGAACCCGACCTTGGACCGATGATGATTTGCCCCTCAAACTGCTCTAATGCTGCCAAACATTCATCGCCAACAATCGGCAAGCAAGGCACCATCGCCAGTTGGTAAGCGGACAGATCAGAACCGGGCCGAACAATATCCACATTCAGGCCTTTCTTGCGCAAAGCGGTATAGCAATCAAACGCTGCCCATAAGGCCGAGCGGCCCTCACCCTGCGGCTGAATTTGCGTCATCCACTCCGCTTCAAAGCTGAAAATAAGCGCAGCATCTCTTCCCCCATCTCCGGCCATCTCGCCTTTGGCCTGCATCATCTCCAATTTCGCCTGCACATCTGTGACCTCTGCCAGAGCAGGCGCATCGGCCCCGTCAGGCCGCAGCAATCCTGCGTGCATTTGCTCTTGTGCCTGCGGGTTTTGCCGCCAGCGGAAATAGCTGACCAGCTCTGCACCATGGGCCGCCGCCTCCATCGTCCACAGCGCCACCATACCGTCCAAAGGCGCCGGATTGTGCCGCGCCCAATTTACCGGCCCGGGCTGTTGTTCCAGCACAGACCAGCGCTCATTCGCAGCGCAGCCCCTGTACAAATCATGGTGAAATGCAGCGATATCGGGATGGCCTTGGCGCGCATATTGTAGCTTTTCAGCGTCTGAAAAGCGGAACATTTCAAGGAAGCCCAGCGGGTAACTGTCCCAGCCCAATATATCCAAATCATCGCTGAGATCATGCGCGTCATAGCCGGTGTAAAAGCCCATCGCATTGTGGGTGATATCGCGGCCCGGCGAACATTCGCGCAAGATGTCGACCTGCGCGCGGTTGAAGGCAATCACTTGGTCAGAGGAAAACCGGCGGAAAGCGAGCCAATGCGCGGGGTTCGCCTCGGTCACGGTCAGATTGGGGAGCTCTATCTCATCAAAGCTAGCGTATTCCATCGACCAAAAGACATTGCCCCATGCCGCGTTCAGCGCCTCGGCCGTGCCATATCGCGCCGCCAGCCAGACACGAAACGCGTCGCGCGCGGCGGGCGAAAAGCTCTGAACCGTATCATGGCAACCATATTCATTATCCGTCTGCCATTGAACGACCGCCGGATGCGATCCGTAACGCTGCGCCATTGCCCGCGTGATCCGCTTTGCCTGCTCCAAATAGCCTGCATGACTAAAGCAATAATGCCGCCGCGAACCAAAACCGCGCTGGCGCCCATCACGGTCATGGGCAAACATATCGGGCATGGCATCGCATAGCCATTTGGGCGGTGTAGCCGTCGGTGTGCCCATGATGATTTCAAGGCCAGCACCGTGCAAAACCTCAACCGCATCATCGAGCCATTGCCAATTGAAAACGCCGGGCTGCGGTTCAATCCGGCTCCATGCAAATTCGCCAATGCGAACCTGAGACAATCCGGCATCCACCATACGGCGCGCGTCATCTGCCCACACATCTTGGGGCCAATGTTCAGGGTAATAGCAGCAGCCCAATTTCATCATTTGCTCTCCATCGCGCCTTCCCAACCCAAGGTCAATTCGCGCCTCGAATTCTCCAGCTTATGGTTAATTAAGTCCAAGGCTCAGCCTGACCGATTTTTAACCCGCCGCTCCTATAAGCAGCCTCGCGGATCGCCCCGTGCCCCTGCGGCATCGGGGCATTCGCGGGGTAAATCAAAAAATTGCGCGTGAGGGTTCAATTCCTTCTCGCCGGCGGAGTGAATTGATGGAACTGAACAGGCGGAAATTTCTCGCCACGGGAACGGCTGCAATCGGTCTTGCTGGATTATCGGCAGGGTGCAGCACGGCTGGTTTTGGCAGCAAGTCATCCTATCTATCGCAAGTGCTTGCCCCGCAGCACAATAATAGTGTTTTCCATTGGGTCGACATTGTTCTGCAGCAGACGCGTGACCAGCGCGTGCCGCCGCCGCGTGCCGCCTATAATTATGCAGGGCCCATGCTGGCCGGTTTCCTTGCCGCCAATGCAGTGAGCGGGCGCTACGCTGAACCCTATGGTCTGGGCACAGCCCCAGCTGGCACGGATCCGGAGGTCGCTTACGGCGTCGCCTTTGCCACGGTTGCAGCCCAATGTTTTGGTCAGCCATTTGTGCTGGAGCGGCGCGGATTTAAGAACCGTTTTGCGAATAGCGAGGCAAAGTCGCTGGGCGTCGAATGGGGCCGCAAAGTCGGCATGTTCATCAACAAATTGCGCACGCATGATGGTTCAGAGCCCAATAAGGTGAACTTTTACCACGGGCGCTATCCGCGCCGCAAAGATGCGCTCAATTGGAACCCAACGGGCGCAACTTACGGCGACAGCACAGGCCCGCGTGTAGGCCACTACGAGCGTGGATTGTTCCCGGGGCTGGGTAAAGTGAAGCCTTGGACGATGACCCATTCAGAGCAATTCCAACCGGGTGAGTTTTACGATCCTGCTAGCCCTGAATTTGCCAAACAGTTTGAATATGTCCGCAAAGTCGGCTGCGTCGACAGCCCGATGCGCACAGCGGACGAAGCAGAGATTGCCGTGTTTTTGGAAGATGGACCATGGGGCATCACCCCGCCCGGCCACTTCCTCTATATCGCGGCACAAGTGCTGCAGGGGCGAGGAATGGATTTCCTCGATACGGCACGCGCATTCGCGCTGCTCGGCATGACGCAGGGGGATGCCGCGATCAATGCTTGGAACTGCAAATATCAATATGACATTTTGCGCCCCGAAACCGCGATCCGGTACCGCGCTGATGAATTTGGCAATGCGGCCATTGTGCAAGAAAAGGGATGGAAGAGCTTTATCCCAACGCCCAATTTCCCCGCCTACACATCGGGCCATTCCACCTTTGGCGCAGCGGGCGCAGAGCTGACTGCGCTCTTGATCGGCACAGACAAAGTCTCCTTCGATCACACCTCGCCCGATCTCAATGGCTTCCCGCAATTGGCGGGCAAGCGGCGTTTTTGGACTTCACTGTCACAGGCCGCTGAAGAAAACGGCATGAGCCGGCTATACGGCGGCGTGCATTGGGAAATGGACCACACAGCCGCAATGCATGCAGGCCGGCAAATTGCGCGCCAAGCCTTCCAGCACTGGTTCCAGCGGAGGGTTTGATCATGAGCAAACAAGCACCCCGCCTCGCGCTGGCCGCAAGCAGTATCGCGGTTGCAATTGCAACTCCAGCCGCTGCCCAAGATGTTGCGATCAGCAGCGAACGCCTCGCCAATTTAGAAGAGCCGCTGGCAACCGAAGTTGGGCCAATAACGGTCGAGTTCTCAGGCCTCATTGATGCGCGTGTCGACTATGACTTCGAAGAAGGCATGAACGATTTGGACGACGATGACGCGGTCAATCCCGGCATTATCGGCAATTTTGAATTCAACGCCTCTACCCAATTGGGCAATCGCTGGAATGTCGGCGTTGCCTATTTCGGGCAATATGAACGCGATGAGCTGATCGGCGGTGAATATACCGACCGCGTCGCAGGCTTCATCCAAGGTTCTTACGGAACGGCACTGGGCGGCGAGGTCATGGACATCGTCCGCGAGGAAACGCGGCGCGTGCGCGGCACGGGCAATGCTGACCTCGCGTTCGACGATGCGCTTGGCGCAGCAAAAGGCTGGGGCGGCGGATATGTCGGCCAGTTCGGCCCATCACGCCTTAGCGCGATTGTGGATGAGGACGGCAATTACGACCTTGGCATAGTGTATGAACGTCCATCGGGCCGCGCGGGCTATCGCTATGCTTTGCGCTTTACCGATGCGCAATATTTGGCGCCGGATGGCCTGACCGAATTTGAAACCAATGCGCTCATGGGCACGTTCGAATATCTCTACTCGCGCAGTGTCTATAATGTCGGCGGCGGCGTGGAATCGCTTGAAGCTGGGCCGGTTCTGGCCAAACGCTGGTTTGTCTCAGGCGGGTGGCAGCGCCAATGGGGCGCATTCACAACATCACTCGAGGGGCATTATGGCCAGATCGAAGGGCAGGAAGAGAAATCCGCTGCCTTTGGTCTCGACTATGCCTTTGCGCGCGGCATGTCATTCAATCTGGGTGTAAACCATTCTGATGCGCAAGTTGTGGTCGATGGCATCACGATTTTGGATGAGAAAGAAACAACCGCCACATCTTCGCTGCGATTTGGGTTTTAAGTTTGCTTGCCTCGCGCGCGCCATTAGGATGGCTGGCAAAGGGAGACAGCAAACATGACGATCACATTCTACGACACATCGACCGCGCCCAGCCCGCGCCGTGCACGCATCATTTTGGCCGAGAAAAACGTGCCGCATGAGGTCGTCCAGATCGACATGAACACCGGCCAGCAAATGTCAGAGGAATATCGCGCGATCAATCCAGCGGCGACAATCCCTGCGCTGAAACTGGATGATGGGACAGTGCTGACCGACAATGCTGGCATCGCTGCTTATTTGGAAGCTGAATACCCCGAGCCGCCTTTGCTTGGCACGACTCCGTTGGAAAAAGCCGAGGTCGCAACATGGCAATGGAAGATCGAAAACGGCTTTGGCATGGCGGTCGCCAGCGCCTTTCGCAATTCACATCCTGCGATGAAGGGACGCGCTTTGCCTGGCCCGCATGACTATGAGCAAATCCCTGAATTGGCCGAACGCGGCATGGCGCAAATCAGCCATTTCTTAGAAGGGTTTGAGGCCCATATGGGCGGGCGTGCATTTGTCGCCGGAGAGCGATTTTCCGTAGCCGATGTGACAGCCGTCTGCTTCCTTGATTTTATGCGCGTAACCGGCACAAAGCTGAGTGACGCAACGCCAAATTTGCTCAGCTATCGTGGGCGTATGGGCGAGCGCCCTTCGGTGAACCTCTAGGACACTTTTTCCATTTCGCGGCGCGCTTTCATAATCGCTTTGCCGCGGCCATCGAGGATGCCCAGCGTCTTGACCGGCGAGATGGTTTCATCTGTCCGTCCTTCGTGGCCCAGCAGCCATATTTGCTGGTAGAACCAATAGATCCCGCCAAATCCGTCCAAGGCTTTGAGCATTTGGAAGCGCCGTAAAAAGCCGAGCCAATCAGGAATAATCCGCAGATTATCCTCGTATCGAGGCAGACTGTCGCGGCCTTCGATCAGCTGTTTCGGCGCATCGGTCATCACGCACATTGGCCGTCCCAGCCCGATGACATCAGCCGCGCCCATTTCCAGCGCCTGCTCCATCGCTGCGCGCGTGCGGAAGCCGCCTGTCACCATCAGCGGGACAGATGTCTCAGCCTGCATAGCTTTTGCGAAATCGACAAAATAGGCCTCGCGCGCAGCGGTCGAGGGCGCGACATTTTGCGCTTCCTCTTCTTCCATACCGGCCTTGCCCATCAGCTTGGGCTGTTCGTAAGTGCCGCCGGAGATTTCCATAAGATCAACCGATGCCGCCTCCAGCCATTTGACGACTTGCAGGCTGTCTTCAAAATCAAAGCCGCCCTTTTGAAAGTCAGCGCTGTTGAGTTTCACGCTAATCGGAAAATCAGGCCCAACCGCTGAGCGAACAGCGGCCACCACTTCGAGCAAAAACCGGGCGCGATTTTCCAGACTGCCGCCATATTCATCGGTCCGCAAATTGACGCGGGGGCTGAGGAATTGCGAGATGAGATAGCCATGCGCGCCGTGGACTTGCACGCCGGTAAAGCCCGCATCGCGGCATGCCTTTGCCGCTACTGCCCAGCGCT
>CALFEA010000300.1 GCA_937950385.1 uncultured Altererythrobacter sp.
GATGTGCTGGAAAAAGCGATTGAAAGCATCGACAAATTGGGCGGCCTTACCCCGCGCGGCATTCGCACACATCTGACGCTGAATAAGCCGATTTACCGCAAAAGCGCAGCTTACGGCCACTTTGGCCGCACCGCAGACGGCGACTTTTTCCCTTGGGAGCGGACTGATCTTGTTGACGATTTGAAGGCTGCTGTCGGCGTATAAAGCGCTCGCTATTTTAGCGCAGGAAGCAGGAACCAACCTTTGCCGATCATGGGCTCTAAGGTGGCAGCGCTGCTTGGCCGCAGCAAATAATCATACAGCTCGTCAAAATCGACGCGCTCATCGCCGGCCAGTGCGATTAGGCAATGGGCGGCGCCAAATTCGGCCCGGCGCGTTTGCTTTCGGTCGCCGGGATAGCGGAGCAAAACCAGCTCATCCTCGCCTTTTACGTCCAAACCGCTGACACGCAGCCCTTTGCGTACAGCGCCCGCATCAGCGGCGGTTAAAGCGCTGATCCAACCGATCTTTACCCCTGCATCGCGCAAACGGGAGAGATGCCCTAGAACATCGCCATCATAAGTTGGCGCGATTGCGGCGGGGTCATGCAGACCTCCCTTGGGATCGAGGTCTACCAATACGGCCAGCTTTGATCGTCCGCAGGGCAGGCGAGTGGGTTTGAGGCTGCTGGGCTCGGCGAGGATCGCGGACATGCGACCTTGAGACGGAGCATCTTTGGCCAGCACTTCAAGAACATAGACTGACATGGGAGCAAAGCGCGCGGGATCAATCGCAACGCTTTGGCTATTCGCAGCGGTGGCCTCGCCGGATGCTAGAGCGGTATCGTCTGACGATTGTGAATTCTCGCTATTTTCAATGGTATCGCCACCCACTGGTGGAAGTTCAGCAATATTCGCGTTTTGCGCCTTCGCGATATCTTGGCGCGCCAATTCTGCCATGGAAAGCTGGGTGTATTGCTCGGCTTCGGCATCTTCCTCTGGGTTGGCGGGCTCGGCTTTGGTTGCCGCATTTGTCCCAGCTTCAGCCGCCGCCGCTTCGCTTATTGTTGCTTCGCTTGCCGCACTATTATTGGCTTTGCCTTTATTGCGGCTGGCCTCTGTGCCTACAATTGCGCCGCCAGCGAGCACAGGAAGCGCAGCTGCGACGCACCCTTGCAACGCGGCTGCTAAGGCGATGGCTGCGATTATGCGTTTGCCGCGCGCCGCTATCTGCTGCTCAAATGGCAATGAAAACAAAGACCCATATCTGCTCATGCCATCGCTATAATGCGCCTCGGCTTGCATGTCATGAGTCTTGAATTTGAGGATTATGGACCAAAAGATGTGAAATCATATTGCAGTGCAAACCAAATGCGCTACGCAATTGCATTGCGCGCAACTTATAAGCATCTGTAAAATTATAATATTATCCCGCAATTTAGTCACAATTGCGGATTTTGCAACAAACTATGAGCTTTACGCACTTGCACAAATCGCTGCGCTGCAACATATGGAACGGGCCTTTTAGGCATCCTCTCCCAAACTTATTTAGCCCGGTCATTCATTTGGCCGGGCTTTTTTTTAACTTGGCTGGCAGTAATAGCGGCGCCGCCGAAACCCAGCAATTGCAAACTCTCGCGCTAATTCTCTCCAAAAATTTGCAAGTGACCCGCGGGCTCCCTAGCTATGGGCTTCATGCCTTTGAAAGCGAATTGACGGAGAAGCGACGCCCATGGCGAAAAGCGAAAAAGCACCCGAAGAAAACAACGTCCGGCTCCAAGTGGCTGCCGCGCGCCAAGAAGAATCGGGTCAGGGCATTGCGCGCATGCCGCGTAGCGCCTTTCAGCAGCTTGGTATCACCGAAGGCGACGTCGTCGAGATAACCGGCAAGCGCGTTACAGCCGCGCTCGCGGTCGCGTCTTATGAATAAGACAAAGCGCTTGATGTAGTGCGCCTAGACGGACTTCAACGCGCCAATGCGGAGACCGGATCGGGCGAGCATGTAACCATCACATCGGCCCAATCGCGCCCTGCAACGCGTGTGGTTTTCGCTCCTGCTCAGCGTGAAATGCGCCTGCAAGGCCCGACAGAAGCCCTAAAACGCAATTTCTTCAAAAAGCCAATTGTGGCAGGTGATCTGGTCGCAACATCGGGCCGCCAGCCAATGCAAAACATGCCCAATGATGTGCGCCGGATGTTGCCAGCGGCCGCCTATGCACTGACCGAAATTCGCCTGACCGTGGCATCAACAACCCCCAAGGGCATCGTCCATATTGACGAGAACACAGAGATTGAATTGCGTGCGGAATATGAAGAGCCGCGCGATGGCCGCGCCGCTGTGAACTATGATGATGTCGGCGGTATGGAAGACACCATTCAGGCTTTGCGCGAAATGGTCGAACTGCCTCTGCGCTATCCCGAATTGTTCACGCGGCTTGGCGTTGATCCGCCCAAGGGCGTTCTGCTTCATGGTCCTCCTGGCACAGGCAAAACGCGCCTTGCGCAAGCGGTCGCAAACGAAAGCGATGCAGAGTTTTTCACCATCAATGGCCCTGAAATCATGGGTTCTGGCTATGGCGAAAGTGAAAAGCGCCTGCGTGAAGTATTTGAAGCGGCGACAAAAGCTGCGCCGGCGATCGTATTCATTGATGAAATAGACTCCATCGCACCCAAGCGCGACAAAGTGCCCGGCGAGGCAGAAAAACGGCTTGTTGCTCAGCTGCTTACATTGATGGATGGGCTGGAATCGCGCAGCAATCTGGTGATTATCGCTGCCACCAATCGTCCCGATGCGATTGATGAAGCATTGCGCCGTCCCGGGCGGTTTGACCGCGAAATTGTGATCGGTGTGCCTGATGAACAGGGCCGCCGCGAAATCTTATCCATTCACACTCGCGGCATGCCGCTTGAGGTGAAAGTGGATCTGGCCGAATTGGCACGGGTCACGCACGGCTTCGTCGGAGCGGATCTGGCTGCGCTTACCCGCGAGGCTGCGATTGATGCCGTACGTCAAATCATGCCGGAATTGGATTTTGATAAGCAGGAAATACCGGCCGAAGTGCTGGAAAAACTCTGCGTGAGCCGTGAGGATTTTCTCTCCGCGCTCAAACGCGTCCAACCATCCGCCATGCGCGAAGTGATGGTGCAAATGCCGCG
>CALFEA010000301.1 GCA_937950385.1 uncultured Altererythrobacter sp.
AAGGCTGTGCCGCGAACGGTGATGACCAATTTCGCATCCGAGCTTTCAACAGTGGCAATCGCATTGCCAGCGTAGATTGGACGGGTGAATGTCTTATCGCCTTCAACCGAGAGAATATCGCTGATCTGCATCACGTCGAGCAGGGCAGCGACGCGCGGGGCAATGTTCTTGCCGGTGGTGGTGGCAGGGGCGAGGAAAGCGTCAAAGCCGTCCATTGCGCCTGCGACCAATGGCGCGACATTCTCTGCCAGAGCATTGGCAAGCGACGCGTCATCGGCAAGGTGGACAGTGCCCACACCAGCGATTTTTGCGGCTTGATCCGCAACGCCTGCGCAGCCGGAGCCTGCAACCAGCAAATCGACATCGCCCAGTTTTGCTGCGGCGGTGACGACGGCCAATGTGGCGTCTTTCATTTCCGAATTGTCGTGTTCGACCCAAACGAGAGTTTTCATGTGTTTTTCCTTCCTTTGGGCGCTTATGCGATGCCGAGAGCTTTGATCTTCACGATCAGAGCATCGACATCTTCGACCTTCTCACCGGCCTGACGCACAGGCGGTTCGGAGACATTTGTTGTGGTGAGGCGCGGGGCGATATCGACGCCGTAATCGCCTGCCGTTTTCGTATCCAAAGGCTTTTTCTTCGCCTTCATGATGTTGGGCAGGGATGCGTAGCGCGGTTCGTTGAGGCGCAAATCGGTGGTGACGATGGCAGGCATGGTCAGCTTGACCGTTTCCAGGCCGCCGTCGACTTCGCGTTTAACAACAACGGCATTGCCGTCCACTTCGACCGTGTTGGCAAATGTACCTTGCGGGCGGCCCATCAGAGCGGCGAGCATTTGGCCGGTTTGGTTGCTATCGTCTGAGATCGATTGCTTGCCGAGCATGACAATGCCGGGGCCTTCTTCTTCAGCGATGGCTTTCAGGATTTTGGCAACGGCGAGAGGTTCAACTTCCTCATCGCTTTCCACCAGAATGGCGCGATCTGCACCCATGGCGAGAGCGGTGCGCAAGGTTTCTTGCGCCTTTGCCGGACCAACAGATACCGCGATGATTTCATCAGCCTTGCCGGCTTCCTTGATGCGAATCGCTTCTTCAACAGCGATTTCATCGAAAGGGTTCATGCTCATTTTGACATTGGCGAGGTCAACACCGCTGCCGTCAGCTTTGACGCGAGGTTTGACGTTATAATCAATCACCCGCTTGACGGGGACGAGGATTTTCATCTGCGATATCCTTCCTAAATATCCAAATTTTCTGCGGCCCCACTAGCTTGCGTTTACGTAAACGTCAAGCGCGTCAGGGCCGCAAAGCTTGCAAGTGCGATTGCACTTAAATGCATATCAAACGGCGATTATGCCGCTTGCTTAACCTCTGCGACAATCTTCTTAGCTGCATCGCCCAGATCATCCGCTGCCACAATTGGCAGGCCGGAATTGGCGAGGATTTCCTTGCCCGCTTCGACATTGGTGCCTTCGAGGCGAACAACCAATGGCACGGACAGGTTCACATCCTTGGCCGCTTGCACGATACCATCGGCGATAATGTCGCATTTCATAATGCCGCCAAAGATATTGACGAGAATGCCTTCAACAGCCGGGTCTTTCAGAATAATCTTGAAAGCCGCGGTTACCTTTTCGGTGGTCGCGCCGCCGCCCACATCGAGGAAGTTGGCTGGGAATGCACCGTTCAGCTTGATGATATCCATCGTCGCCATGGCAAGGCCCGCGCCATTGACCATGCAGCCGATATTGCCATCCAGCTTGATGTAAGCGAGGTCATATTCAGACGCTTCGACTTCGGCGGGATCTTCTTCGGTTTCGTCGCGCATCGCTTCAACGTCCTTGTGACGGTAAAGCGCATTGCCATCAAAGCTCATCTTCGTGTCGAGCACGAGGAGCTGCGCGTCTTTGGTTTCAACCAGCGGATTGATTTCCAGCATCTCGCAATCGAGATCCATGAAGGCTGTGTAGAGCTGTTTCGCCAATTTCTGGCACTGCTTGTTGAGATCGCCCGACAGTTTCAGAGCGAAAGCCACCGCGCGCCCGTGATGCGGCAAGAACCCTTGTGCAGGATCAATCGTGATCGTTGTGATCAGCTCTGGCGTATTATGCGCCACATCTTCAATATCCATGCCGCCTTCAGTGGAGGCCACCATGGCAACTTCGCCTGATGCACGGTCGACCAGCATGGCGAGGTAATATTCTTGTTCGATGTCGACACCGTCGGTGACATAAAGACGGTTCACTTGCTTGCCTTCATCACCGGTTTGGATCGTGACCAGCGTATTGCCGAGCATATCCTTTGCGTCGGCTTCGACGTCTGCGATTGATTTGGCGAGGCGCACGCCGCCTTTGGCATCAGGGCCAAGTTCCTTGAATTTGCCTTTACCGCGGCCACCTGCGTGGATTTGCGCCTTTACGACATACAAAGGCCCAGGCAATTTCTTCGCGCCTTCGACCGCTTCTTCGACGGTCAAAGCGGCATGGCCGGCAGGAATGCCAATGCCATATTTCGCAAGAAGTTCTTTGGCCTGATATTCGTGGATATTCATTGCAGTGTGTTCCTTTTGGCAGGAAAATTAGAACGGAATCGCTTTGCACCCGCATAAGCATGGTTTGACGCGCTTGAAAAGTGCCCACTTAGCGCGCATTGCCCCACCTAGCATGATCGATAGCATCCGTTTTGAAGAGATTGTCCGCGAGGCGGGCCGAATTGCCCATGATCAATGGCCCGGTGCTGGCCATGAAGTGGAGATTTGGGAAAAGGAACCAGGCCATCCTGTATGCGCCGCTGATCTGGCGGTGGATGCCTTCTTAAAACGCGAATTGAAAGCGCTTTTGCCCTCGGCGGGTTGGCTGTCAGAGGAAACCGCCGATGATGCAGAGCGCCTTAATCGTGAGCTTATTTGGCTGGTTGATCCCATTGATGGCACACGCGATTTTATTCACGGGCGCGATGGCTGGGCGGTGTCTGTTGCGCTGATAAGTGCAGGCAAACCGCTGATCGGAATGCTGAGCGCGCCGGCACGCGGTCAGGATTGGCTCGCGGTTGCTGGCCAAGGCGCAACGCGTAATGGCAAAGTACTCAAAGCTTCTGGCAGACAGGATTTTTCTGGCAGCCGCGTGCCCACAGACGGTCTACCCAAAGTGGACCAAGATTTGGTCATGGTCGAAAAACCCAACTCGATAGCCTTGCGCATTGCCAAGGTGGCCGCCGATGAGGCCGATCTGATTGCGACTTTGCGGTGGGGCTATGAATGGGATGTTGGCGCCGCGACATTGATCGCGCGCGAGGCGGGGGCGGAGGTCAGCGACACTTTCGGCAATCCGCTGGGCTATAATAAACGCGATCCGCGCGCCTTTGGCGTATTGGTAAGCGC
The DNA here is from genome assembly GCA_937950385.1 of uncultured Altererythrobacter sp. Classification (GTDB taxonomy): domain Bacteria; phylum Pseudomonadota; class Alphaproteobacteria; order Sphingomonadales; family Sphingomonadaceae; genus Erythrobacter. Next base: position 3,379 of record CALFEA010000301.1, read on the forward strand.
GCGCGACATTCACGGCGCGGCGGTCAACCGATTGTCAGAGCGCGCGCAAAAAATCGCTTTTCCCAAATGAAAAGGGCTGGCTCTCCCAGTGGAAAGCCAGCCCCTTCATATTCACATTTGACCGCGAATTATTGCGCAGCTTGCGCCGCATTCACATCATCTTGATCAAATGGGATGATTTTGATTTCGACGCGGCGATTGCGTGACCGGCCAAATTCGGTGGTGTTATCGGCAATTGGCTGAGTCTCGCCAAAACCCTGCCAGCGAACACGCGCTGATGCGACGCCGCGCGACACCATGTAATTGGTCACGGCCTGTGCACGCTGTTCTGACAGGCGCTGGTTAAAGCTGTCGGAGCCGGTGGAATCGGTGTGGCCGTACACATCAATGATCGAGTTTGGATATTGCGTCAGATTGTTTGACACATTGTCCAAAGTCGCACGGAAGTTTGGCTGAATAACTGCGCTACCAACGTCAAAAGTCACACCATCGGGCAGATTGACGAGAATAGCGTTGCCGCCATCCACTTCGGTGACATCCACGCCGGTGCCGGCAGTCTGCTCTTTCAATTCCTTGATCTGTTGATCCATTTTATAGCCAACAATGCCGCCAGCAGCCGCGCCGCCAACTGCGCCAATGATCCGGCCAGTTTTGCCGCC
>CALFEA010000302.1 GCA_937950385.1 uncultured Altererythrobacter sp.
TTCCTCGATGAAGAAGACAACCACTGTGATGATTGCGCTGATGGCATCAATTAGCCTTGCAGCATGTTCACAAGCAGATGCTCCCGCTGAAGAAGCCGAAGCGACCACAGAAGCGGCCGCATGGGGCTACGGCGAAGAAGATGGCCCAGCAAAATGGGGCGATCTGGATGAAAAATATGCAGCCTGTAAAGCCGGTATGGAGCAATCCCCGATTGATCTGCCAGCTGCAAGCGAAGCGAATTTGATCACTGTCACAACCAATTACGCCGCAACAGAAGCGAAAATTGAAGACAAGGGCAAAACCATCCAAGCCGATTTCGGCGAAGGCATGACCCTGACATCAGGCGATACAGAATATGGCCTCGTTCAGGTTCACATGCACACACCGTCTGAAAACACTGTTGAAGGCAAAGCATTCCCGCTGACAGCACATTTCGTGCATGCCAGCGCCGAGGGTGCTTTTGCAGTTCTGGGCATTATGTTTGAAGAAGGCGAAGCAAACCCAGCCATCCAAACCATGCTCGACAATGTCGGCGGTTCAGCTGAAATGGATATCGCTGCGATGATCCCTGCTGAGCTAAACGCTTACAACTTTCCTGGCTCGCTCACCACGCCGCCATGCACCGAGGGTGTAAACTGGCACGTTGTATCAGCGCCGGTCACAGCCAGCGCAGAGCAAATCGCTGCTTTGACTGAAGCGATGGGCAACAATGCCCGTCCGGTTCAGCCATTGAACAAGCGCGAGCTTTAAGCAGCACTAAAAACTAAGGTCTCCTAGACCTCAAAAGAAAAGGCCTCCGCAGGAAACTGCGGGGGCCTTTTGTGCGATGGAAGACGGTTTTGGTGGGACTGGCCAAACGCTTTGGCAACGGGCAGAAAGGCGGCTGGGAGACAGGCTGCGGTCACTGCGCCGGCCTCAAGGGGACACAAGATGATTACTGGTTTTCGTATTATATTAGGCTTGCTTGGCCTACTTTACCTATCGCTAGGTGCAGGCTTCCTGTTTGACCCAAGCGGATCGGGCGCAGATTTTGGGCTTGAGCAATTGGGCGTGAAAGGGCTTGCCTCTATCCGCGCTGATTTCACCGCATTCTTCCTTGTGGCCGGTGGATGCTTGGTCTGGGGCGCATGGGCCCGCCGCGCTGATCCATTGATCGTATCGGCCGCATTGATGGGCGCAGCCTTCATTGGCCGCGCGGTCAATCTGGCGCAGAACGGCGCGCATGAAGGTTGGTTGCAACCTATGGTGTTCGAAGCAGTAACGGTTGTGCTGGCCCTGCTTGGCAGCCGGATGTTGCCCGTAAAGCAGGCGAGCTAGCCGCGCTTAGCCAATCCAGCCGAGCATTTGCACGCCATAAAGCGCGCCCGCACCGACCAAGGCTGCGATCAGCAGGCCCGGCCATTTACGCCCACCACCAGCATGCGCCTTTTTCTCCCACATCAGCGGGACATCAGGCAGCGGCGGAGGCGGAGGCGCGCCGCCGGGATCGGGGAATTTCTCCTCCAACCGGCGAACCAGCGACGGAATGCGCATAAATGTGCCGGCATCTTCCTTGATCCGGTCAGCAATCGCGGCCTCTGGACCAAGCTCATCGCGGATCCAATTCTTCACATAGGGCCCCGATGTGTCCCACATATTGATTTGCGGATTGAGCTGGGTTGCGATGCCTTCGACCATCACCATCGTCTTTTGCAGCAGGAGCAAATGCGGCTGTGTTTGCATGTCGAAATCGCGGGTGATCGCGAATAGCCCATCGAGCATTTGGCCCACGGATAGCTCATCCACCGGCTTGCCGCGCATCGGTTCGCCGACTGCGCGCAGGGCTGTCGCGAACTCGCCCACATCGTGATAGCTCGGCACATATTTGGCCTCAAAATGGATTTCCGCCACGCGTTTGTAATTGCCGGTCGTCAAGCCATAAAGGATCTCTGCCAGCCACATCCGCGCGCGGCGATCAATCCGGCCCATAATGCCAAAATCAATCGCGACGATGGTCCCGTCTTCTTCCACAAACAGATTGCCCTGATGCATGTCTGCATGGAAATATCCGCCTGCAATTGCTTGGGTAAGGAAAGACAGAACCAGGCGCTGCGCCAGCTCCGGCATATCTATGCCCATGGCTTCCAATTGCGCCGTTTCGCTAATCTTGACGCCATCGACCCATTCGACCGTCATTACGCGGCCATTGGTCCGGTCCCAATCAATGTCTGGAATGCGGTAGCGCTCCACACCCTTCATATTGTCGGCAAGTTCAGAGGCCGACGCTGCCTCGCGCCGCAAGTCCAGCTCGCGCAAAGTCCAGCGTTTGAAATTGGCGATAGTGAGCGCCGGACGCAGGCGCGCTGCCTCGCCGCCCATCGCCTCCAAATGCGCCGCCGCCCATTCGTAGGTATCAATGTCTTTGGCAAAGCGTTCGCGGATACCGGGGCGCAGCACTTTGACTGCGACATCGCGGCCATCTGTGGTCACTGCGCGGTGCACCTGCGCAATCGATGCGGCCCCAACGGGTTCTGGATCGATTGAGACAAACAGATTGGCAATTGGCGCCTCAAATGTTGAGGTAATCACCGCTTCAATCTCGGCAAAGTCCACCGGCGGCAACGCATCTTGTAGGCTTAGCAGGTTTTGCGCCGCTTCATCGCCAACCAAATCGGGGCGCGTGGCGAGCGATTGACCAAGCTTAACCGCTGCAGGGCCGATCGCCTGAAACGCGCCCGCATAATCGGGTTCATTTGGCTGGAACGTGCCAAACCGCGCCAATCGCGCCAGCCGTTTTACCGGAGGCGGCGTATTGGCATCGGCTTCAATGCCGCGCAATGCGCCATGCTTGGCCAGCGTCCGGCCCCATTTCAGAAGCCGGAAGATATGGGTCGCAGAAGAAGTCACGTTTCTAAATCTTCCACCCAGAATGAATTGCGACAGCGCCGCCAAAAATCGCCTCAACCCGAGTGTTCTCAAAACCAGCCTCGCGGATCATGCCTTCGAACACGGGCATTTCAGGAAAGCGGCGGATGGATTCGGCCAAATAGCGATAGCTTTCTTCATCGCCCGCGATCATCTTACCCATTTGCGGCATGATCTTGTGCGAATAGACATCATAGATCTCTTTGAAACCCGGCCACTGCGTGGTTGAAAATTCCATGCAATAAAACCGTCCGCCCGGCTTCAAAGCGCGGTGCGCCTCACGCAGAGCCTTGGGAATATCGGTGACGTTGCGAATGCCAAACACGATGGTGTAGGCATCAAAGCAATTGTCGGGATAGGTGAGTTCTTCGGCGTTTTGCCGCGACCAAACCAAGCTGTAATAACCGCGCTCCATCGCGCGTTCCACGCCCACATCCAGCATTTCCTGGTTGATATCAGCCACCGTCACCGTCGCGCCGCGGTCTGCCATACGGAATGCAATATCGCCCGTGCCGCCCGCCATATCGAGAATGACTTCGCCCGGCTGCGGCTTAACTCGCCTAACAAAACGGTCTTTCCAAACGCGGTGCATTCCGCCCGACATCGCATCATTCATAATGTCATATTTGCTCGCCACGCTGGAGAAGACATCGCCCACGCGGCGGGTCTTTTCTTCTGGGCTGACATCTTCATAGCCGAAGGAGGCGGAGGCACTGGAGTGATCGGTGGTTTTTGCGTCTGTCATAATCAAAGCGCCTTAGGGGAGTTTTAGGGGGAGGCAAAGCTTGTTAGAGAGCCTTCTATGCCAGAGCTTCCCGAAGTTGAAACCACCGTTCGCGGCCTCGCGCAATTTTTGGATGGGGAACGCATCACCAGCGTGCGCCTCAACCGGCCCAATTTGCGCCGCCCATTTCCGCCTGACCTTGTGCAGGTGATGGCAGGCGCGCAGGTCACAGGTCTGTCACGCCGGGCGAAATATGGCCTCATCCATCTCGACCGTGATGCGACCGTGATCTTTCATCTGGGCATGAGCGGGCGTTGGCGAATTGATCCATCGCAGCCCGACAAGCATGATCATATGGTTGTCGAAACTGCAGACCATCAATTTGCTTTGTGTGATCCGCGCCGGTTCGGTTCGGTTGATCTGGTGGATACGCCCGCGCTGGACACATGGCCGCAATTTGCCAGCCTTGGGCCAGAGCCGCTTGGCCCATTGCTGACACCTCAGCACTTGAAAGCGGCGCTGAAAGATAAGGTGCAGACCATCAAACTGTGCCTGCTTGATCAGCGAGTTGTGGCGGGGCTCGGCAATATCTACGTGTGCGAAGCGCTTTACCGCGCTGGGATCAGCCCCTTACGCAAGGGCGGCAAGGTTACGCGCCCGCAATTGGAACGGCTCGTGCCGCATATTGTCGAGGTTCTCTCCCAATCGATTCGCGATGGCGGCTCATCCTTGCGCGATTATGCCGCGCCAGATGGAGAGCTTGGCTATTTCGCCACTCGCTTTGCCGTTTACGGGCGCGAAGGCGAGCCATGCAGCAATGGCGATGGCGGCATCATTCGGCGCATCCAGCAGGGCGGGCGCAGCACGTGGTATTGCCCTAAATGCCAGAAGTAGCTCTGCGCGCCCTTAGGCAGCAACGCATAAATAAGGACGCAGATGCACCATTTTCTTGACGCAAACGCGCAGCCGCCTTATGTGCCGCGCTTTCCGGCGGTAAATCGCCGATTCCTATTTGAATGATCACACTGGATAAGAGCCTGGGAAACAGGGCTCTTTAATGAAGGACAAACATGGCCAATACGCCGCAAGCACGCAAACGCATCCGCCGGAACGAACGCCGCACCGAAATAAATACGGCGCGCGTCAGCCGCATCCGTGGGTTCGTGAAAAAAGTCGAATCAGCCATCGAAGGCGGCGACAAAAAGGCGGCTCAAGAAGCATTGAAAGCAGCTCAGCCTGAAATGGCTCGCGGTGTTGCACGCGGCGTTTACCACAAGAACACAATCGCGCGGAAAATGTCGCGCCTCTCCAAGCGAGTCGCTGCGCTTTAATCAAAGCCAAAAGCGATTCGCTGATCAGTCCAAAATTGGTTACTGATTCGCGATCAAATATTACATCACATTGCGGAAATTACCGCTTGAAGGGCTGCCTATATCGGGCGGCCCTTTTGATTTTTGGCATCCGAAAACGTGCTTAAGCCTAGAAACCTAAGGGATTCCCGCGATTCGCACCCCATCGCCCCTGTACCTTCAATATTTTCAATGACTTGAACGGAAGCCTGCGGGGTTGCGGTGAGTCAATGAAATTATTTCAACTTTATTACGCTTCTTGCTCTTGCTTCCAACGCATTCCCGACGCAAAAACGCTTCACAGCACGGGGCGGGACTGCCTGTGCCTTTACATTTTTGTTCGATGGCAAGCTTTCGGAATTTTGCGATTCCGGGACAGGGTGGAGCTTTGTCTTTCGGTTGGGTTTTTATGGTTTCCGAGCAGCGTATTCTGCGCGGGGGGCGAGTGGGGAAGCACGTTTGAATGGCACATAACAATGACAACACACGAGCGAACAGGCGCAAGTCAGATGATGACTTGATGGAAGATGCCGAAGCCGTGAATTTGGCTGCCGATTGGTCGGATATCAGCCGCGGTCTGCGCAAAGACCTGGGCCATCAATTGCACAGCCAATGGATCAAGCCCATTCAGCTGGGCGGGTTCGAAATTGAAAGCGGCACGCTTGACCTTTTCCTGCCAACAGAATTTTCCGCAAACTGGGTTAATGACCGCTTCCACGACCGCCTGTCGCTCGCATGGAAAATCGCCCGCAGCGAAGTGCGCAAGGTTCGCATCCAAGTTCACCCCGGCCGCCGCCAACTGCCAGAACTGCGCCTTGGTGATGGACGCCGCCCCGCCAATGATGGTCACAATGGCGGCGTTATCGCTGTTGCTGCAGGCACAATCGGGGACGCAGGCTTTACCTCATCTGTGGGCCTAGACCCATCATTGACCTTCGCAGCCTTCGTTACCGGCGGAACCAATGTTCTGGGCTGCAATGCAGCGCAGCGTATGGCCGCAACCGAGCAGCCGCAATTCTCTCCGCTTTATCTTAAGGCCGCGACTGGTCAGGGCAAAACACACCTTCTTCACGCCATTGGTCACGCCTATTTGCAGGCGCACCCGCGCGCACGGATATTCTATTGCAGCGCTGAACGCTTCATGGTCGAATTTGTGCAAGCCCTGAAGCAAAACCAGATGATGGAATTCAAGGCCCGCCTGCGCAGCTTTGATCTGCTGCTGGTTGACGATATTCAATTTATCATTGGCAAGGCCAGCGCTCAGGAAGAGCTGCTTTATACCATTGATGCGCTGCTGGCTGAGGGCAAACGCCTGGTGTTTGCCGCCGACCGTGCGCCGCAAGCATTGGACGGTGTTGAACCGCGCCTTCTCAGCCGCCTATCGATGGGTCTGGTTGCCGATATTCAGCCGGCCGATATTGAATTGCGCCGTCTGATTCTGGAATCAAAGCTCAAACGCTTTGCCCCATTGGAAGTGCCCGGCGATGTTATCGAATTCCTCGCCCGCACCATCACACGCAATGTGCGTGAGCTGGTCGGCGGCCTCAATAAGCTGATCGCTTATGCGCAGCTAACCGGCCAAGAGGTTTCGCTCAATCTGGCAGAGGAACAGCTGACCGATATTCTGTCAGCCAACCGCCGCCGGATCACGATTGATGAGATCCAGCGCACCGTTTGCCAATTCTACCGGATCGACCGGTCAGAAATGTCATCCAAGCGCCGCGCACGCGCCGTTGTTCGCCCGCGTCAGGTCGCGATGTATCTGTCAAAAGTGCTGACCCCGCGTTCTTATCCAGAGATCGGGCGCAAATTTGGCGGACGCGATCATTCGACAGTTATCCACGCTGTGCGGCTGATCGAAGACTTGCGCCAACGCGATGCGGATATGGACGGCGATGTGCGCAGCCTTTTGCGGCAACTTGAGAGTTAATTCGCACACAATTTGCACTGATTACAAACAGTCTATCCGCAGCCCTATCAACAGGGCTGTTGGCAAGCTGTGCGCATGATGCCAACACGTTTTCCATGAGTTCTCCGCCGCTTTCTCCACAACGATTGGACCGCTTCGCGCGGCACATTGTGCTGCCCGAAATTGGCGGCGCTGGCCAAGTTGCGTTGGCAGGCAAGCATATTGCGATCATTGGCCTTGGCGGGATTGGCTCGCCTGCCTTGCAATATCTGGCAGCCAGCGGGATTGGGCGCTTCACTTTGGTGGATGATGATATTGTCGATGCCAGCAATTTGCAGCGGCAAACCATCTTTAACACGCGTGATATCGGCCACGGCAAAGCGGTCGCAGCGCGGCGCTGGATGGCGAATTTTGATGATGCGCTAGAAGTCTCGCTGAGCGACACGCGTATCTCTACGCAGAATGCGGGCGATTTGATCGAAGGCGTGGATTTGGTGCTCGATGGCACCGATAATTTCGCAACGCGCCTAGCCGTGTCCGATGCCTGCGTCGCTGAGCGCGTGCCGCTGCTATCCGCCGCCGTCGGCCGCTTTCAGGGCCAAGTCGGCGCATTTGCCGGACACCAGCCGCATGATGCTTGCTATCGCTGCTTTGTCGGCGATGCCTTCGATGCAGAAGACTGCGACACTTGCGCAGAGGATGGCATGCTGGGGGCGATGGCAGGCTGGGCAGGTACGTTCGCCGCCATGCAGGCTGTGCGCGTCCTGCTCGACGGTGTCAGCGCCTTAGGCGATCCGATGTGGGGCAAAATCCATATTCTCGATGGGATGAAGCCCGGCATGCGCACGCTCTCCATCGCAAAAGACCCTGCGTGCAAGGCCTGCCAACCGGTTTAATTACAGCGCAACCTCATATTTCGCGGTCGTCTTCGCGGCCACTTCCTCGGCTGTGACGCCCGGTGCCAGTTCGTTCAGTTGGAACGCGCTGGCGTGATCGGGCCTGCGGAAAACACCCAAATTGGTCACGATCATATCGACCACATTTTGCCC
>CALFEA010000303.1 GCA_937950385.1 uncultured Altererythrobacter sp.
CGGCATCTTCCTGATCACCGTTGGGATGAGCATCGACCTGACCACCATTTGGGACAATTTGGGCAAGATCGCGCTCGCAGTTGTCGGAGTGCTTGTGTTCAAAGCCGTCGTAACTGGCATGTTGCTGCGTTTGATGGGTGCTAGACGAAGCACTGCGGCAGAAACCGGCACTCTCATGGCGAGCCCATCAGAGACAACGCTGATCGTATTGGCAGCGGCATCTTCTGCCATGTTGATCCAACCAGGCACAGCGCAATTCTGGCAAATCGTCACTGCAATCGGCCTAACAATCACGCCGATGCTTGCTGGTTTGGGCCGGATGATCGCGCGGCGTGTTGAGCCGGTACCGGAATTGCCGCCGGAAGACCCAAGCGCGCCACATGTCATCATCATCGGCGCGGGGCGCGTCGGCAGGCTAGTTGCGCAAATGCTCGATGCGCATGACAAACCCTATGTGGCGATTGATTCCGATGCCGATTTGATCGAGCGTGCAAAGCGCGATGGCTACCGCGCGGTATTTGGCGATGCGGCGCGCGGCGATGCTTTGTCTCGGCTTGGTGTGGAGAGAGCGCCTGCGGTTGTGCTGACCATGGACGAGCCCATCCTTGCCCAGCGCCTGACGACAAAATTGCGCAAAGCCTACCCCGATTTGTTGATTGTGGCCCGTGCGCGCGATTCAAGCCATGCGGCTGAACTGTACCGCGCTGGCGTCAGCCATGCTGTGCCAGAAACATTGGAAAGCTCGCTGCAATTGTCAGAAGCTGTGCTAGTCGACATTGGCGTCGCCATGGGCCCAGTCATCGCCTCAATCCATGAAAAGCGCGATCATTTCCGCAAGAAAATCGAACGCGACGGCGATATGGATCACCGGCCAAAGTTGCGCACGAGCAATGTGGAAAGTTAGCGCGGGGTAAGTTAGCCTAGCGCTGCGCGAACAGCTGCCAAGGCTTCTTCGCCTTTGCTGCCATCGGGTCCGCCGCCTTGCGCCATATCAGGCCGGCCGCCGCCGCCCTTGCCGCCTAACGCCTCTACGCCAACGCGAACCAGATCAACCGCGCTGAAACGCTCGATCAAATCATCGGTTACCGCCGCTGCGAAAGCCGCTTTGCCATCGTTCACCGCGCAGATCGCTGCGACACCGGAACCCATACGCTGTTTTGCTTCATCAAGCAGCGGACGCAAATCCTTAGGGCTTAGGCCTTCGATCACTTGGCCGCTAAATGTCACGCCGCCAATGTCTTCATCCGCTGGCGCGCCGCCTTCTGCGCCGCCTGCCCCTGCGCCCGCAAGCGCAAGAGCTTTGGTTGCCTCGGCAAGCTCCTTTTCTAACCGTTTGCGCTCATCCATCAGAGCCGTGATCCGCGCGGGCACTTCCTCAGGGGTCGCCCGAATTGCATTCGCCGCAGACTTCAGCGCCTCTTCGCGAGTAACCAACCATGCGCGCGCGGCCTCCCCCGTAAGCGCTTCAATCCGCCTGACGCCGGAGCTAACCGCGCTTTCCGATACGATCCGGAAGATACCAATATCGCCCGTCGCCTTCACATGCGTACCGCCGCACAATTCCACGGAATAATTGCGACCATCATCGCTGCGTCGGCCCATCGAAAGCACACGAACCTCGTCGCCATACTTTTCGCCAAACAAGGCAAGCGCGCCGGCTTCAACCGCTTCATCGGGGCTCATCAGGCCTGTGGTTACCGGCTCATTGGCGCGAATTTCGGCATTCACTTCCGTCTCAATCGCCGCAATGTCTTCAGTGCTGAGAGGTTTGGGGTGGGAAAAATCGAAGCGGAACCGGTCGGCTGCAACCAGTGATCCCTTTTGTGTTACATGTTCGCCCAATTGTGCGCGCAGAGCCGCGTGAACAAGATGCGTCGCCGAATGATTTGCACGAATTTGATCGCGGCGAGTGTTATCGACTTGCATCTGAACATTGTCCCCAACCGTGATTTTCCCGGCAGAAATAATCGCTCTATGAGCGTGCAAACGGCCCAATGGCTTGGCCGTGTCGAGCACGTCTGCTGCAAATCCATCAGTGGATGCGACACTCCCCATATCGCCAGCCTGACCGCCACTTTCGCCGTAGAATGGCGTTTGATTGGTTAGAATAAAGACTTCGTCGCCCTTCGAAGCCGAGGCAACCTCTGCGCCATCTTTTACGAGAGCAACAACAGTTCCCTCGCCCGCAGTAGACGCATAGCCGGTAAATTCAGTCGTGCCTTCCCGTTCGGCAAGATCGAACCAAACTTCATCAGATGCGGCCTCGCCGGACCCCTTCCAAGCCGCGCGCGCAGCTGCCTTTTGCTGGTCCATGGCGGCATCGAAACCGGCGCGGTCAACGCCAATTCCCCGCGGGCGCAATGCATCCTCGGTTAAATCGTAAGGGAAACCAAAAGTATCATAGAGTTTGAAAGCTGTTTCGCCGCTCAATTGCGCGCCTGCATCAAGCGAAGCCGTCTCGGCATCAAGCAAGCCAAGGCCGCGATCGAGAGTCTTGCGGAACTGCGTTTCCTCGCGCTCAAGAACCTCTTGAATAAGCGCTTGTCCGCGCTGCAATTCGGGATAGGCCTGCCCCATTTCGGTAACAAGCGCAGGCACCAATCGGTGCATCATCGGCTCGCTCGCCCCCAACAAATGCGCATGACGCATCGCACGGCGCATAATCCGGCGAAGGACATAACCGCGCCCTTCATTGGACGGCAGAACACCGTCAGCCATTAGGAAACTTGTAGAGCGTAGATGGTCGGCGATCACTCGGTGGCTGGCCAATTGCTCATCAGATGTATGCGCGCCCGCGATCTGCTGCGATGCGTCGATCAGCGCCTTAAACGTATCGGTATCGTAATTATTGTGCACGCCCTGCATGACGGCCGCGACACGCTCTAGCCCCATGCCCGTATCGATTGATGGCTTAGGCAGAGCCTCACGAACGCCGCCCTCACGCTGATCATATTGCATGAAGACGAGGTTCCAAATTTCTACAAATCTATCGCCATCTTCGTCAGGACTGCCCGGAGGACCGCCCGCAATATGGTCGCCATGATCGTAGAAAATCTCTGAGCACGGACCACATGGCCCCGTGTCGCCCATCGACCAAAAATTGTCATTGGTGGAGATGCGAATGATGCGTTCTTCAGGAAGGCCCGAAATCTTGCGCCAAAGGTCAAACGCTTCATCATCATCGTGATAGACAGTTGCCGTCAGCCGGTCAGCGGCCAAACCCCATTCGCGGGTGAGCAAAGTCCAGGCGTGGAGGATTGCTTGCTCTTTGAAATAATCGCCAAACGAAAAGTTCCCCAACATTTCGAAAAACGTGTGGTGGCGCGCTGTGTAACCGACATTGTCGAGATCATTATGCTTACCGCCCGCACGCACGCATTTCTGTGAACTGGTCGCCCGGGCTGAAGGCGGAGTTTCAAATCCGGTGAAGACATTTTTGAACGGAACCATTCCAGCGTTGACGAACATCAATGTGGGATCGTTGTAAGGAACCAAAGGCGCACTGGGCACTTCGGCATGCTGCTCACCGGCAAAATAGTCGAGAAAAGACCTGCGGATTTCGTTCGTTGTCGTCATGCAAATGCAGTTAGGCGTTCAAATTGCAGGCGACAAGAGAAGACGAAAAAATGCGACATTTGTCCTAGGTATTTTTAGTTAGGGTTGCACACAAAAGAAAAGCCGGACTGACCCTTTGCAAAGTGCTGGGCAAGTTCCGGCTTTCCATGTCTCCGAGCAAAAAATCGCTCGCTTGAGAAAAGTGTCAGTCCTCCGCGTCAGGACCTGTCAGCATTTCCTCGGCGACTTCATCGGTGCGGCCACGAATGATGGCTTCCAACTTGTCGCAAACTTCTGGGTTTTCTTTGAGGTAGGTTTTCGAGTTCTCGCGGCCTTGGCCGATCCGAATGCTGTCATAAGAGAACCAGCTACCCGATTTTTCGACCACACCGGCCTTCACGCCAAGATCAAGTATCTCACCAATTTTGGAGACGCCCTCGCCGTACATTATGTCAAATTCAACTTGTTTGAAAGGCGGTGCTACCTTGTTTTTGACCACTTTTACGCGGGTTGCATTGCCGACCACTTCGTCGCGGTCTTTAATCTGACCGATCCGGCGAATGTCGAGACGCACAGAGGCATAAAACTTCAGCGCATTACCGCCCGTTGTTGTCTCTGGGTTACCGTACATCACACCAATTTTCATGCGCAGCTGGTTAATGAAGATCACCATGCATTTGGAACGATTGATTGAACCGGTCAGCTTGCGCAGCGATTGCGACATCAAACGTGCCTGAAGGCCAACATGGGTATCGCCCATCTCGCCCTCAATCTCAGCGCGGGGCACAAGTGCCGCCACCGAATCGACCACCAGCACATCAATCGCATTGGAACGCACCAAAGTATCGGTGATCTCAAGCGCTTGCTCGCCAGTATCGGGCTGCGAAATAATCAACTCATCTGTATCAACGCCCAAAGCCTTGGCATAGACAGGATCAAGCGCGTGCTCGGCATCAACAAACGCTGCTGTACCGCCGTTCTTTTGCGCCTCAGCAATAACATGGAGAGCCAAAGTTGTCTTACCCGAGCTTTCCGGCCCATAAATTTCAATGACGCGCCCTTTCGGCAGGCCACCAATTCCAAGCGCAATATCGAGCCCCAACGATCCGGTCGAAATCGATTCGACATTCATCGCCTCTTTCGAACCCAATTTCATCGCCGATCCCTTGCCAAAGGCACGGTCGATTTGAGCGAGTGCGGCATCCAAAGCCTTTTGACGGTCCACAGACTTTTCCTTCTCAACGAGTTTTAATGACGTGGCCATCGCATGGTCTCCTTCGCTTGCCTAGTTACAATCCCGTAACGAGTTCAATCAGCTGTTGAGACATTTTGTACGCAGTTTGTTCTAAAAGAACAAGGGGGGAACACGTATTTTTGGATCAGCGCGCCTAGGAGCGTGAATAAGTATCTGAAAATTATCTAGAAAAATATCTGACTGATCTATTCAGTGGAGCGTATTTTCCATGAGAATGTGCGTGTTTTATTGGCTGGAACATCAACTTCAGCAATAATTCGTCCATCTTTAAGCTGCGTCCTGGCGCCTTTGAACCGCGCTTCCCAGCCGCCTGATTCGCCCAGATCGATCCGCACACGAATAGCATGCGGATTGGCGTTGGTTAGCTTTGCACCCATAGTGAACCACTTGCGCATATTGGTCTCTGTAACCGGACCTGGTGCTGGCACGCATTGCGCAAAAACTTGATTGCTAGAGCCAATAAGCAATTCGACATCTTGCCCCTCGGCATAGTCGCGTAAGTTGGTGTCTGCGACCAATTGAGTGCCAGTGGAACTTGGCTCAAACACGGCCAGTCCGCCTTGCGGCAAGGCCATGCCCAGCCCGCGTTCTTCTTCGTTCTTTGTGACAAGCAGCATGTCGGTGGCAAAAAAGCTCGGCGCGCTAACGCCTTCGCGTGTCACTGCAAAGCTGCAGGGCGCGCGGTAAAGATAGCGGGCTTTGACAGCGTCCTGATTGAGGAAGGCAACTTGCTTCATACCCTTAGCCGAGACATTGACGCGTTCAGGCACACGGTAGAGCTTGAGATCGCCGAGGTTTTCTTCAACCGCTTTCATCACCGCTGCTTCAGCTTCAGCTACATCCATCCCGACAGGCGAAGGTGCAGCCATCGCTTGCATCATTGGCGCGCCTCTTCTGCGCATCGATGTGACACTAATCTCATCCCGAAAATTAGAATTGCTAATTGGCGACCCTGCTGACGTGCTGCCAATTGGATAGCACCGCAGGTTAACACCTCGCGCACGCGGAGCTGCGGCCAATGCGCGGTAATTGCTGGTCACATTCAGCTTGCCCGCAATCACCAAGAGCTGTGCATTGTCGAAACTCTGCCCATTATTGTTCACTAGTGTGAGCCAGCTCAATAGGCCCATTTCGAATTCGCCATCACCGGCGTTGTCGCCAAGCGTGCCGACATAATTGGCCTGCCAGTCAAATCCCCAAGAGATATAGGTTAGCACAATCTCATACGTGCCGCCGCTCGGGCTGTTCGTATTGACCGAATAAATTGGCTTGGCCGATAATCCAGCAGGTACACCGTCAAAGGTCAGCTTTTCTGGAAGACCGGCGCATCGGATCGCTTCAAAACCTGATTGGGTTTCCAAAACCAACCCTCCGTCAGCGCGCGTGCGCACAAAGGCATCCTCGGAAACCTCTTCACCTGTTGCCGGATTGGTGCGGGTTATCTCCACCAGATTGCCCAAATTGCCGTTCACCAGCGAGGCAGGCGAGAGCAATTCAGCATTGCGGTTCTTCTCAATCGTGCCGCCGGGCAGGCCGGTCACAATCGCGCTGACGGCGACCATACCCTCTGCCACGCCTTCGAAACGGATTTTGCTCGTCCCTGCTGGCAAAGTGACAGTGCGCGTTTCGGAAATCATCGCAAAGCCGCGGGGCCAATTCTTATTGATCTTTTGCCCCTCACGCCGGTTCGGATCGCGGTAGACCGTAACTGACAAATCTGTCGGCGCGCTGGCATCGACAACCACGCGGGGCTCTTGATCAACTAAATCCTGCGCAGACAGCGAAGGTGCCGTCAGCAGAGCAAGCACTGCCAATATCAATGCTGGAATACGCATCACGCGCGCGCCGCCCTAATAGCGGGTTTCGTAGGTCACACGGACGACGCGCGTACCGTTCGCTGGTACGGGCACGGTCCATTTGCGGGTGTTCGCATTGATCTGCCGCCCGGTGATATCCTCAGAGGTAATGCGGTAATCATTCGCCCACCAACCGCGCATCAGCCCGCTTTGAGTCAGATCCACCTCAATCGGCGTGCTCTTGGCGCTAGTGAAGGTGTAGCGCATGGTCGTGCGGTAATATTTCTTGGGCCGCTCAACATCGACCCGGCGAGTAACTGC
The DNA here is from genome assembly GCA_937950385.1 of uncultured Altererythrobacter sp. Taxonomy (GTDB): domain Bacteria; phylum Pseudomonadota; class Alphaproteobacteria; order Sphingomonadales; family Sphingomonadaceae; genus Erythrobacter. The sequence continues at coordinate 6,928 of CALFEA010000303.1, forward strand.
GCCGTCTTCGATGATGCGATAGCGCGCGCTGCGCTCCCATTCGTTTGAGGTGATTTCCTTGCGGCTCTCCACTTCGGATTGCATAAAGATATCGAACGCATCGCCAGTTTTGAGCGACAATTCGCTGCCCATGGGCGTGTGGCCAATATTGTTTTCACCGATGAATTGCGGCGTGCCCTTTGTGTCGCGCTGGTAGAAACGCACTGTGCCTGCCGGCAGAGCATCGCCCAACCCTTGGTCGCGCGAAGAGGAGAAGCTGATCTCGCTCGATACATTGCGCGGGCTGCTGTCATTGGTCAGCCAGCCGATTGTGCGGGCATATATTTTGCGTGCCGCAACGCCTTGTGCGTCAAGGAAGCTGACCTGCTTGGTCTGAGCATTGGCAATGGTTGTGCGGCCAGCGATGGGGTAGAGATAGAAATCGCCAAGCCGCTCACGGTCAGCGCTTTCGGTGCCAGGACGCACCATATTACGAGTGTTATTGCGGCGTCCGCCATTGCCAGCGGGGTTGCCCGCCACAAGCAAAGTGTCCGCACGGTGGAAGGTTGTGCCGGTATTATTGGTCAGCGTGACCCAGCCCTGCATATCAATGCTGTCATTGGCTTCATTATAAAGCGCAACATAATCGGCTTTCCAGCCAAGGCTTGGGGTGAGGTAACGGATGGATGCAGGGCGCGTCCCGCCGCGTGCACTTTGCAAATTCACAGACAGAGTTGGCCGCGCTCGCAAATTGGGCGGCACTTTATCAAAAATAACGCGGACAGGCAGACCATCATCGCGCAGCACTTCGATGCGGCTACCGATTTGGATGACAACGCCGCCCGCAGTCGATAGCACTTTGGCTCGCTCACGCGTCTCGCGGCCCGTTGCCGGATTGGTGCGCAGCAAAGTCACCGTTTGACCGATGGCTTTTTCCATCATCTTGGTCGGGGTCAGCAAATCGAAATCAAAGTTCTGCTCGATGATCGTCGTGTTGGGCGCATAAAAGCTCAAAGTCTCAGGACGGATTTGCGCGGACACATCGGGAAATTCGATTTTGCTGCGGCCGCTTTTGATATTGAGCTGCCGAACGTCCTGCACCAGAGCGAGGTTATTGTTGTAAATCGTCACGGCGACATCGCCCTGAGCGGTGGCATCAGGATCACCAATATTTTGCGATTGGTCCTGCTGCGCGATAGCAGTGGAAGAGGCTCCTGCCATGCTCAAAACTGCAATGCCTAAGCCTGCGATAATCCGTGATTTCACCAAAATCCCACTCCCTAAAAAAACTATTCGCTAAAGCATGACGTGCCGTGCTGTATTCAAGATGAATGGGAAAATTGAAGCGGTCAACGCTCTGCCAATTCGCCTTAATCCATCAATTTTAGCACGGCCAATAGTGACCTACTTTTGTTTGGCTGCTTGCTTTGCACTGCCCAAAACAGAACCGACTTTGGCGCTGATTTCTTTCACGCTAAATGGCTTGGGAATGAAATGCATATTGGGCACATCAATATCCTTGCGCAATTGCTCCTCGGCATAGCCTGACATGAAAAGCACAGGGATATTGGGATCAATTTTGCGAATTCCGCGCACCATGGCAGGCCCGTCCATTCCCGGCATAACAACATCAGAGACAATCAAATCATAGCGGCTACCAGCAGTGAAATCAGCGAGGCCCTCCTCGCCATCGGACCATGCGGTGACTTCATAGCCTGCACGCACCAAGGATCGCTCTGCCACGGCGCGGACCATATCCTCATCCTCAACCAGCAACACTTTACCCCCGCCCGACCAATTGCTGGACACGGTAACTTCGGGCTCTTCGTTTTTCGGCTTGGGCATCGCGCCTTTATACACTGGCAGATAAATCGTGAAGCGCGCGCCCGTGATGCGCTCCTCTGAATTTTTGATATTGTTGACGAAGATAAATCCGCCTGACTGTTTGACGATGCCGTAAACCGTTGAGAGGCCAAGGCCTGTGCCCTTGCCTTGGTCCTTGGTTGTGAAGAACGGTTCGAACAATTTGGGCATGGCCTCTGGCGGAATGCCGCCGCCATTGTCCTGCACAACCATCACAGTGTAATCGGAAACAGGCAGAATATCAGAGCCCATTTTCTCCACTTCTTTGGCCGTCATGCGCCGCGTCAGCAAAGAGATAAGCCCCGTGCCATCGCCGCGCGAATGGATCGCATCGCGGGCATTGACAGCCAGGTTCATAATGACCTGCTCAAGCTGTTGGGGGTCTGCGCGAACATGGCCAAGATTGCGGTCATGCTGCACACGGTATTGGATTTTGCTGCCAAGCAAGCGCGTGACCAATGGCCCCACTTCACTGACAACATCGGGCACTTGGATAATCTCTGGACGCAAAGTTTGCTGCCGCGAGAAAGCGAGCAATTGCCGCGTCAGCGATGCTGCGCGATTGGAATTCGCGCGGATCTGCTGAATGTCATCATAGTCGCTATCGCCCGGCGTATGGCGCAGCAGCATCAGATCGCATGTTCCAATAACCGCCGTCAGAACATTGTTGAAATCATGCGCAACCCCGCCTGCAAGCTGGCCCACGGCTTGCATTTTGGTGGCCTGGGCAACTTGACGTTTAAGCTGCGTTTCCTCGCTGCTATCGGCTAGGCTGATAAGGACCGATGCCTCACCCAACCCGCGCACCCCGGCCATGCCAAGTAAAACAGGTTCTTCAGGTGAGTGTGCAAAACGGATCGCCATATCGCCATTGGAAGTAGGCCCGCGTCCATGGCGGCGCACTGCGTCAGAAAGCGCAGCCTTATCCTCGGCCACGACCAGATCGGTTGGGAATGGCGGCAGGCCGCGTCCTTCGCGGTCGACCGAACGCAGAAACGCGTCATTGCCAAATAGGAAACGCCCATCGCGGTCTGTCATCGCAAGCCCAAGCGGCAATTGCGCCAGCAGCGCCTCCAATTGCGCAACGCCAGCTTGGTTGGAACCATCCCAGCCGCCGCCGACACCCACGCCGCTATCAACAAGCAACATCAGCGAAGGCGCTTCGCTGGGGCCAGTCGGCGCTTGGCTGGTTTTCGTCTCGGGGTCGTCGAGCGGGATATGGATCAGCGTCTGCGGCGTGCCGCCGCGCCCTTCGCGGGCGAAGAAAATTCGTTCGCGCTCATCCGAACGCAGGAAGCTGACATAATCTTGGCCGACAAGTGTCGCCTCACTGTCTCCGGCTGCGCGTTCCGCAAATCCAGCCGACACATTGCGGACAATCCCATTGGCTTCGGTAATGGCCGCCTCGATGCCTGCACGCGACAACATCCGGCCAAACGGGCCGGCAACATCATAACGGTTAAGCGCTTCGTCCGTCTCGACGTCCAAATGGCGGAAACGCCAGATTAAATGATCCTCACCGCGCCCAGCCCGCTCGACACGTAGGCTATAGCTTTTGCCGTCCCCGCCATCACTGATCAGCTCTTGTTGCACTGCTGCGCCATCGCGCCAGGCCATGCGAGTAAGGCGCGAGAGTTCCTCCTGGGCTGCTCGACCAAGGTTGAGCAATGGCGGCGAATTGTCT
>CALFEA010000304.1 GCA_937950385.1 uncultured Altererythrobacter sp.
CCGCCATTGACGTTCACCTTGTCCCAGCCAAGATCCAAATCCTTCATGAATTTGGCTGTCACAACAGCAAATGCCTCATTGATTTCGAACAGATCAATATCGTCTGTCGTCATCCCAGCTTTGGCGAGCACTTTCTTCGCCGCTGGCACGGGTGCATTCAGCATCAGGGTCGGGCAGTCGCCTTGGTTCGCCGTGGCCACGATGCGCGCTCGCGGTTTTAGGCCGTTGGCCTCGCAATATTCTTTCGAGCAAACCAAAACGGCCGCCGCGCCATCGACAACGCCGGATGAATTGCCCGGCCCGTGGAAATGCTTAACCTCAACATCGGGATATTTCTGATTGATCATACCAACAAAGGTTGGCTTGCCTTCGCCCATCGACCTGCCTGCCATTTTTTCAAACGAAGCGGGCAATCCGCCAAGCACTTCCATGGTTGTGCCGGGCTTGGGAAACTCTTCCTTGTCGAGCACGACATTGCCGTCATCATCGAGCACTGGGACAATAGACTTATCAAAGCGCCCCTCTTCAATCGCTTTTGCAGCGTTTTCTTGGCTCTTAAACGCAACCATATCGAGCTCTTCGCGAGTGAACCCTTCGATAGTGGCAATCGCATCGCCGCAAATACCTTGCTGGGTTTGGGGATGGGTCTTGGCGAGCCGTTCATTACCGCTGCCCATGCCAAGCGGCATAATTCCGGCTTGCATCTTTTCCTGCATCATCGAGCCGGCAAGGCTCATCATCTCCGTGCCGCCAGCCACAACGCAATCTTCCATGCCGCTCATGATGAGCGCAGCAGCAAGATTTACAGATGTGATACCGCCGCCGCAGAAACGGTCGAGCGTCATTCCGCTAGAGGTCACATCATAGCCCGCATCAAGAGCCGCCATCCGGCCCATGTCGCCGCCCTGCTTGCCTTCCTGAGAGGACGTCGACCAAATCACATCGCCGACCGTGGCGGTGTCGAGACTGCTGCGTTCAGCAATGGCTTTGAGACAAGTCGCGGCCAAATGCTGCGGATGCATATGCGCCAGCGCGCCCTTACCAACCTTACCAATTCCGCGAGGGGTGCGGACCGCATCAACGATATATGCTTCAGCCATTATAAGTGATTCCTTTTGACGCCCTAGATGGGCAATAGACATGTCTCGCAACATAGTTATATAAGTTACATAAGCAACGGATAATAGCCGCAAGGCTTTCGATATTTACGGCCAGTCATCCAAGGAGAATAGAGCATGACGCAAGAAGTTCTGACTAGTGAAAAAGATGGCGTTTTGGTCGTCACAATCAACCGGCCTGAGGCGAAGAACGCCATGACAAAAGCGGCCGCTGAAGGCATTGCCGCGGCGATGGATCATTTGGATTCTAGCGATGATTTGCGCGTTGGCATTATCACTGGCGCAGGCGGAACCTTTTGCTCTGGCATGGATTTGAAAGGCTTTTTGCGCGGGGAAACTCCTAGCGTAAAAGGGCGCGGTTTCGGCGGCGTGGTGCAAGCTCCTCCGCAAAAACCACTGATCGCCGCTGTTGAAGGCTATGCGCTGGCGGGCGGTCTTGAATTGATGATTGCTTGCGATTTGGTCGTTGCACATTCGGGTGCGAAATTCGGTATTCCTGAGGCAAAACGCGGGCTTGTGGCGGCCGCTGGCGGCGTGATGATGCTGCCCGATCAAATCCCAGAACGCATTGCGATGGAACTGGCGCTGACCGGTGAATTTATTGATGCGCCGCGTGCTTATGAGCTTGGCTTGATCAACACTGTGACAGATAGCCCAGCCCTAGACGGCGCAATGGAATTGGCCGCCAAGATTGCCGCCAATGGCCCGCTGGCTGTGCGCGTTTCCAAGCAAGTCATGAAACAATCACGCGGTTGGTCGATGGAAGAGCGTTATGACAAGCAAGGCGAGCTGATCGCGCCCGTCTTCACATCAGCCGATGCGCGCGAAGGTGCAGCAGCCTTTGCCGAAAAACGCGCGCCCAATTGGACTGGTAAGTAAAGCGCTCTTGATGTGACCCAAGCCTCCCACGCCCTCCACCCTTCCACCCGGATCGTATCCGAAAATGTTCCGGGCGGAAGGGAGGAGGGTGTGGGAGGTGCAGTCAAAACGCATATAAAAACACCAAGGCCAATCGAGGCCAAACGCGAGATAGGGCGAGATCTCCTTGATATCACCCCTCCATTCTCGCTGAATAAGGACAGATAAAATGCCCGTAATTGACGTACCCCAACCCGCCTTCATGGAAGAAGAAGAGATCGCTATTTTTGCAGATAGCGTTGGCAAATTCTTCCAACAAACCGCTGGCGAAAAACGCATTCAGAAATGGCGCGATGATGGCCAAGTGGAACGCGAATTTTGGAACGAAGCCGGCGCAGCTGGTCTGCTTGGCGTGTCTGTTCCGGAAGAATATGGCGGCCATGGCGGCGATTTCCGTCACGATATGGTTATCCTTGACCAGCAAGCGAAACACGGCGTGGAAGGCTTTGCAGCATCGCTGCATAATACGATCATCCTGCCTTATCTCGTGCGTCACGGGACTGAGGAGCAGAAAAAGAAATATCTGCCCAAACTGGTTACCGGCGAGTTGGTCAGCGCGATTGCGATGACAGAACCGGGCGTTGGTTCCGATCTTCAAAGCATCACGACTTCGGCGATAAAAGATGGCAATGGTTACCGCCTCAATGGCTCCAAAACCTATATCTCCAATGGGCAAACGGCTGATTTTATTGTCGTAGTCGCTAAGACAGACCCCAATGAGCGCGCCAAGGGCATCTCGCTGATGCTGCTGGAAACAGAAGGCGCAGAAGGGTTCCAACGCGGCAAGAAGCTCGACAAGGTTGGGCTGGATGCGGCCGACACCTCTGAATTGTTTTTCGATGATGTATTTATCCCGGGCGACAATATCCTGGGCGGGGTTGAGGGCAAAGGCTTCTACCAGCTGATGGGGGAACTGCCCCAAGAACGCCTTGTGATTGCGATGGGCGCTGCCACCGGCATTGAAAAAGCGCTCGATGTGACAGTGGAATATGTCAAAAGCCGCAAGGCGTTTGGGCAGACGATTTGGGATTTCCAAAATACCCAATTTGTTCTGGCTGATCTTAAGGCAAAAGGCACAGCGGCGCGCATTTTCGTCAATGATTGCATCGCCAAATTGCTCAAAGGCGAGCTTGATGTGGCCACGGCGAGCATGGCGAAATATTGGGTGACCGAGCTGCAAAGTGAAGTCGTCGACAAATGCCTCCAGCTGCATGGCGGCGCGGGTTACATCAATGATTACCCCATCGCCCGCATGTACCGCGATACCCGCATTGCGCGGATTTATGGTGGGTCGAACGAGGTCATGAAAATGCTGATTGCGCGCGGTATGTAGGGACCTTCTCCCAAAGGCCGTAACCAACCAAAACAAAAGAGGGGCTGCTCGCAATAGCGCGGGCGGCCCCTTTTCTTTGCGTGCGAAAGGCGCTCTGATCAGCACCTATGCTCAAGCAAAAGGGGCGGCCTGCATTTAAGCAAGCCGCCCCTCAATTCCCTTTTTCAAGGGCGCCCTCTCCCAAAGGCGTATCTAGGCTAGAGCCTTAGAATTTTGTGCGAAGCGTTACGCCATATGTCGCGGGTTCTTGGATAAAAGCCGAGCGTGATGATCCGCGAAGCACAGTGTTAAAGGTCACGCCGCGGGTTACCACGTCAGTGACATTCACGCCCCATACTTCCAGCGTCCAGCTTTCATCCTGTGCGCCGATACCAGCCCGCAGATTGATTTTGGTGTTGCCATCTTGAACATCGAACGGAACCAACGGAGCCAATTCAACAGCGGCTTGGATGCCGCCAGCCGCCGCAATGGCTGCTGCGTTTGGCACGCTGCGCGCTTGTGTTGAAGTCCGGCGGTCGCTTTCTGTGCGAACTTGAGCAGACAAGAACCCGCGCAAATAATCACCAATGTCCTTGTCGTAATTGGCACCGACGATCCCAACAATCTTAGGAGCATTCGTCAGCGAATTACCGCAAAGCGTTGTGACGTTGGCGTTTGGAACGCCGCCGTCGCAATTCTCGGGATAACGCGCATCAGTGTAGGTCAGACCCAAATTAAAGGTCAGATTGCTATCAGGGCGGATAACCGATTCCAGCTCGAAACCGGATGATTTTGCGCTGTTCACGTTGAAGGTTGTGAACTGTGCTCCGGTGAATTCGAGAACCTGGAAGTTCGAAAACTCTTCGATGAACGCTGCCATGTTAATGGTCACAGCATCGTCGAGGAATTTGCCCTTCACACCAATTTCATAGGCATCCACTTCTTCTGACAAGAAGCTTGGATCAGCGCCGCCGGCATTGGCCGTGATATCAAGGTTGATACCGCCCGACTTATAACCATGCGTAAAGCTGGCATAGGCCGTAATCGGTGCTGCGAACTGATAGGTTACCTTACCGGTATAGATCAGCTCATCATCTTTAAACGGCGTTTCAAACGGACGCGGAAGCGGGAATGCAATCGCATCTGATCCAATCGCTGGAGCAGTAAAGGCAAAACAACCCGTACCCAGCACGCTGCCAACATTGGCCGCCCCTGCAATACCAGCAATTGTTGGAACACCGCCAAGCAGCGTCAAACAGGCTGGGTTGTTGGATGCAAGCTGTTGGAAACCGCCCGTTTTGCTTTCATCCGACCAACGCAGGCCCAATGTCAGGGTCAGGCTGTCGGTAATATCGAAAGAGTTGTGGGTGAAGATCGACCAGCTTTTGCTGCTTTGCGAATATTCATTGGTAGCCGTCGTACCCGCAGGGCTAATTGGCGTGCCTGAAATGGCCCCTGTCAACAATGCAATCGGTGCAGGACCGAATGCGCCGCCAAACAGTCCGGCAATCTGAAGATCATAATCATCACCGAGAGAGAAGTCAGTTTCGGAGGTAATCTGCTCGTCAGAATAATAACCGCCGATGAGCCAGTTAAACCGGCCGTCCATCGCTTCGCCTTGGAGACGCAATTCAGCAGTAATAGTTTCAATTCCGACATCAAGCCGGTCCACATCAAACACATCGAGACCGGAGAAGATCGAATCGTAGTTCTCACTGGAATCGAAATCGCGGTAAGAGCCAATGAAAATCAAATCAGCATTATCGCCAATCGGAAACTCCAGCTCGCCGGTCACACCCCATTGCTTTGCATCGGAAAGCGGCAGGCGGCTAGCGGTTGCGGTCCGGTTGTCGACTGCACGCTGCGCTGCAACTGTGTCGAATGGCGTCGTTGCCGGAAGCGGCGTCGCCATGCCAGCGCGTGGCGGTCCGCCAACGCCTTCTACTGCAGCTTCAAAACCAGTGTTGGCCAGAACTTCAAGCGCTGCACAGCATTGGTTTTGGCTTTCGGAATAGTCAAAGATCAATCGGCCTTTGACGCCGCCTTCGCTCTCATAGCCCACTTGGCCGCGAACGATGTACTGATCGATCGTATTGGATTCGCCAATTTGCGCGCCGCTGCCATCGATAATGTCGACATAGCCATCACGCTCACGGTAAGCACCGGTCAAGCGAACAGCCAATGTGTCTTCTACGATAGGTGCGTTGATCGCGCCTTGTACGCTGATCAGGTCGAAATTGCCGTAAGAGGCATTGGCGAAGCCGCCAAACTCATCAAGATCAGGGCGAACTGTGGTAATGTTCAGAGCGCCAGCCGATGTGTTGCGGCCAAACAATGTGCCTTGCGGTCCGCGAAGAACCTCAACACGCTCAACATCGACAAACTCGCCAAGCGCAACGCCTGGGCGTGATTGATAGGCACCATCAACGAAGATGCCGACCGCACTTTCAAAGCCAATATTGTTGGACGTTGTACCCACACCGCGAATACGCAGAACGACAGAGCCGGATGCGATTTGCGCGTTAGAGGTTGAGAAGCTTGGTGAAACTTGAGTGATGTTCTGGACGTTCACAACGCCCTGCTTTTCCAGCTGCTCCGGTGTAACCGCGGTCACAGCAATAGGAATGTCTTGAACATCTTGCGCGCGGCGTGTCGCCGTCACGATGATCACATTATCATCAGCCTCTTCTGCGCCCTCTTGAGCGTCTTGA
>CALFEA010000305.1 GCA_937950385.1 uncultured Altererythrobacter sp.
CGTGATCAATATTCACGCCAAGACGCAAAGGAGCAGGCACTATTTGCGGCTCCCCGGCTTGGTAATCGGAACCGCTGCAAGCTCCTCGGGGATTTCGTCAGGTGCATAGCTGGGGAAGTTAATTCCGATCAGCGGCACAAATGGCACGCCCAAATCTGCCTCGCCGCCGGAGCGATCGACCAAGGCTATCTCAGCGATTACTTCGCCGCCTTCACGCGCCACCGCTGCGATAGCTTCGCGGCTGGAAAGGCCCGTGGTGACAACATCCTCGACCATCAGAACTTTAGCGCCCGGCTCTAAAGCAAAGCCGCGCCTTAAGTGAAATTCACCGTCTGGCCGCTCAAGGAACATCGCATCTTTTTCCAAAGCTCGGCCCATTTCATGCCCAATTATCAGCCCGCCCATTGCTGGAGAGACCACGATATCCACTGCGCTGCTAATCTCTCGGGGAAGTTTCTGGGCTAAAGCTATGGCCAAACGGGCTGCGCGCTGAGGGTTCATCAATACGCGTGCGCATTGCAGATAATGAGCGCTGTGGCGGCCGGAGGATAGCTCAAAATGCCCCTCTAACAAGGCGTTACAGCCACGAAATTCGGATAGGATTTGGTCTTCGGTCATTGCGGAAAATCATACTCTTTTTGACAGGGCTCTGCGGCAAATTGCATCAGGAACACCCCTTATTGCATATTTTTATCCCTAGAAGCGCTTGAGGCGCTCGGCAAGCGGGCCTATAGGGCCTTTTAATTCGGGGGTATTCTCGGATCAATTGACGCGCGGCTTGAGGGCGATGTGCGATGCGAATCATATTGAGGATGCATCGATGCGAATGCCTAAGAGACCGCATAGCAATGAAGCAGGAAGCGTTAGACTGATGACTTTGGGCCTAAGCCTTAAACGGGCATATACTCTCCTCATTTTGAGCCTTTCGATGGGCGTTTTGGCGTTGATGCCAAGCGGCGCAGCAGCGCAAGATGAGGCCGCAGCAACTGAGGCTGTCGCCGCAGAGGCAACTGCCGAGGCAGCGACTGATGGGCTTTACACACCGCTTGGCCAAGACATGGTTAAGGGTCAGCCAGTCGCCGCAGAGGACGATTTTTACGGAAGCATGAATGTGCAGCCGCAGTTTTCTGATGTTGGTGAGTATGCCAATGGCTTTCACGTTGCGCTGATCTGGATCATGGCGATCATCAGCGTCTTTGTGTTGGGCCTGATTTTCTGGGTGGTGGTCCGCTATAATAAGCGATCCAATCCCACCCCATCAAAAACAACGCATAACACTTTCATCGAAGTGGTTTGGACTTTGGTCCCCGTTTTGATTTTGATCGGTATCGCGCTGCCTTCGATTTCGCTTTTGGCGATGCAATATGAAGATCCGCCAGAAGATGCGATCACCGTCAAAGCCACCGGTGCACAATGGAATTGGCAGTATGAATTGCCTGACTACGGCGTGGAATTCACCAGCAACATGCTCAACCTCAAAGAAGGCCCAGAGATCAACCCTGGCATTCGTCAGGTTGGCAGTGAGCCATGGGATGGACCTGGTCAGCTAGAAGTCGACAATCGCTTGGTTCTGCCCGTTGGTAAGCCTTTGCGCATTCAGACGACCGCTCAAGTGGTTATTCACTCTTTCGCCATTCCTGCCCTCTGGTTCAAATTGGATGCAGTCCCAGGGCGCTTGAATGAGCGTTTGCTGACAATCAATGAGCCGGGCATTTATTATGGCCAATGCTCAGAGCTTTGCGGTGTGAAGCATGGCTATATGCCGATCGCGATCGAAGTGCTTCCCATGGATAAGTTCGAAGATTGGGTCCGTTCTAAAGGTGGCACCGTACCTGGTGATGCACCCGCAGAAGAGGCCGCGACTGACGATGCAGCGGAAGCTGACGCTGCCGCGCTAACAGAAGCATCAACCGAGCCTGCTGCTGATGCAGTGGCTGCGGAATAGAATAGTAAAGAACGGATAGAGTAGAGCATATGGCTACCACCGCTGAAGGTTTTGACATTCACACTGATGATCACGCGCATGACGCAGATCACAAACCGAGCTTTTTTGTTCGTTGGTTCATGTCGACCAACCACAAGGATATCGGCACGCTTTATCTGATATTTGCGATTTTCGCAGGCATCATTGGTGGTGCGATCTCCGGCGTAATGCGCATGGAGCTGGCTGAGCCGGGCATCCAATATCTGCAATGGTGGGTTGAGTTTATGGGCGGTGAGCCCAGCGTCAATGCCAATTTCCATATGTGGAATGTGTTCATTACCGCCCACGGCCTGATCATGGTCTTCTTTATGGTTATGCCTGCGATGATTGGCGGTTTTGGTAACTGGTTTGTGCCGCTAATGATTGGCGCGCCTGACATGGCATTCCCGCGGATGAACAATATTTCGTTCTGGTTGACCGTAGCAGGCTTCTGCTCGCTATTGTTCTCCATGTTTGTGCCCGGCGGTATCGGCGGCAATGGTGCCGGTGTTGGTTGGACGGTCTACGCGCCGCTATCGACAACAGGTTCTGCTGGTCCTGCAGTCGACTTTGCAATTTTCTCGCTGCACTTGGCGGGCGCTGGTTCGATCCTTGGTGCAACCAACTTCATCACCACCATTTTGAACATGCGCGCGCCGGGTATGACCCTGCACAAAATGCCTTTGTTCGTATGGTCGATGCTCGTGACAGCTTTCTTGCTATTGCTCGCGCTGCCGGTTCTGGCGGCGGCGATCACTATGCTGCTGACTGATCGTAACTTTGACACCGCTTTCTTTAACCCAGCGGGCGGCGGTGACCCTGTATTGTACCAGCACTTGTTCTGGTTCTTCGGTCACCCTGAGGTCTACATTATGATCTTGCCTGGTTTCGGCATGATCTCCCAAATCGTCGCAACCTTCAGCCGCAAGCCCGTGTTTGGCTATCTCGGCATGGCCTATGCGATGGTTGCAATTGGCGTTGTTGGCTTCGTCGTGTGGGCGCACCACATGTACACCGTCGGCATGGACGTTAATATGAAGATGTATTTCACAGCGGCGACCATGGTCATCGCGGTGCCAACCGGCGTGAAAATCTTCAGCTGGATCGCCACCATGTGGGGCGGTTCGATAGAGTTCAAATCACCCATGGTTTGGGCGCTTGGCTTCATCTTCTTGTTCACCGTTGGCGGTGTGACAGGGGTGTATCTTGCCAATGGCGGTATCGATGATGTCGTGCATGATACGTATTTCGTCGTTGCGCACTTCCACTATGTTCTGTCCATGGGTGCGGTGTTCTCGCTCTTCGCAGCGTTCTATTACTGGTTCCCGAAAATGAGCGGCCGCTGGCACTCTGAATTCCTCAGCCACGTGCATTTTTGGGTGTTCTTCATCGGCGTGAATATCATCTTCTTCCCGCAGCACTTCTTGGGCTGGCAGGGAATGCCGCGCCGCTATCCCGATTACACAGAGGCCTATAGCTACTGGAATGAAATCAGTTCCTTCGGCTATCACGTGATGGCGTTCTCGATGCTGATCTTCTTCGTCAATATCGGCTATGCGCTGGTCGCGGGCCGCAAGGCAGAAGGTAATTATTGGGGCGAGGGTGCAACAACACTCGAATGGACATTGTCTTCACCTCCGCCATTCCACCAGTTTGAAACGCTGCCGGTGATTGAAGATCATCACGATTATCACGATCATATGCCGTCAAAGGCGTAATGGCTTTGCCCGCTAATGAAATGCGGGAAAGCGTGAACACAATTAAGGGCAGGGGGCGCGGCGAAAGCTTGCGCCCTCTACCATATCATAAAGGCGAAACAGGCCAGGCCAGATGACCGCTACAGCAAACACAAAAGCAGCCGTAAATCTGCCGGCTGATTGGCGCGATTTTTTCGCACTGACCAAGCCGCGCGTGATGAGCCTAGTGATATTCACCGGGCTGTGCGGCCTGCTGGCTGCACCCGGCACGATCCACCCAGTGATCGGTTTTACAGCGATATTGTGCATCGCTATGGGGGCGGGCGGCGCCGCCGCGCTCAACCAATGGTGGGAAGCCGATATTGATGCAGGCATGAAGCGCACCGCGGCACGGCCTTTGCCATCGGGCAAGATTAAACCAATTGATGCGCGCGATTTTGGGATTGGGCTATCATCGGCGTCGGTAGTGATCATGGGCGTGGCGGTTGATTGGTTGGCGGCGGCTATCCTTGGTTTTTCGGTTATCTATTACGCGGTAATTTACACAATCTGGCTCAAGCCTCGCACGCCGCAGAACATTGTTATTGGCGGCGGTGCAGGAGCGTTTCCTCCAATGATCGGATGGATCGCGGTTACCGGTGATGTGACGATTATGCCGGTGCTATTGTTTGCGATTATCTTCTTTTGGACGCCCCCGCATTTTTGGGCGCTCGCTCTGTTTGTGAAGACGGACTACGCCAAAGTCGGCATCCCTATGCTGCCCGTGGTTGCAGGCGAGCGCGTGACACGCCGCCAGATCCTTGCCTATTCTGCCTTTCTAGTGCCACTTGCTGTGAGCCCATGGATCATAGGGGCCACAGGGGCGATTTACGGTATTGCCGCGCTCGCATTGACGCTTGCATTCTTTGCGTTTTCAATCCCGGTCGGGCTGCGCGAAAGTAGTGGCGATAATGATGACATGAAGCCTGAGAAGCGCTTGTTCGCTTTTAGTATTCTCTACCTATTTGCGCTGTTCGCAGTGTTGGTGGTGGACCGGGTGGCCGCTGCACAAGGATGGATCGCATGATGACTCCAGAAGAAAAAGCTGAAACCAAAAAACGCCAGAAAACTCGCAACCTTGTGGTTGGCGGCGGCTTATTGTTTTTCGTCTTTCTATTTTACGCCATTACCATTGTGAGGATGGGAGATTAATTGGATGAGTACCGCGACCGCCATTGGTCAGAAAAATGCCCGTGTTGGAATTCTTGCGTTCATGGGCGCTGTTGCGATGCTGGGCCTCGGCTATGCTGCTGTGCCTTTGTATGATCTGTTTTGCCGCGTCACCGGCTTTGGCGGAACCACGCAGGTTGCTAGTGAAACTGACGCTCAAATCGCAGAACGGATCGCGGCCAGTGCAGGCGGGGTAACCCGCTCTATTCGTTTCGATGCCTCGATTGCGGGCGATGTGCCGTGGACATTCAAACCGCGCCAAACCACCGATACGGTACAAATTGGTGTGCGCGATATGGCTATTTATACAGCGCGCAATGACGGCGATGAGCCCGTAACCGGGACGGCGACTTTCAATGTTGAGCCGCAGCAAGCAGGCAAGTATTTCAACAAGATACAGTGCTTCTGTTTCACTGAGCAAACTCTGCAACCGGGCCAAGAGGTCCAGATGCCGGTGCTGTATTTTGTCGATCCTGCGATTCTCGAAGATGAGAACGCGAAAGATATTGAGCAGATCACTTTAAGTTACACTTTCCACCGGGCAATTGAGCCTGAAAGCTGATTAGGGGACGCTACCCTCTGGACCGCTGCAACTCGGCGTATTAAGGGCTTGCGTAACACATGACTGGGAACGAATTTCATGGCTGGCACTAAAAACCACGATTATCACATTCTTGATCCGGATATCTGGCCGCTGATCGGCTCGCTTTCGGCGCTGACATTTACGACCGGCATGGTCTTTATGATGCACCATCTGCCCGCAACAGACGGTGCTCCGGCGCAATTCGGGTCTTGGCCGATAGTGCTTGGCATCGGCGTAATGGGGTTGATTGCAACGTTTTTTAGCTGGTTCGGCAATGTAGTTCGCGAAGCAGAACGCGGCGATCACACGCCGGTCGTGCAATTGCATATGCGTTACGGAATGATCCTGTTCATCGCCTCTGAGGTGATGTTCTTTGTTGGTTGGTTCTGGGCCTTTTTTGATTTTGCATTGTTCCCTGACCCCATTCAATTGGTCGAAGGCACTGATAATGTTTGGGAAAACCTGATTGGACAAGAGGGTGCGGCTGCACTTTCGCAATTCCCGCCGAAGGGTGTTGAGGTTCTCAACGCATTCCAGCTGCCATTGCTGAACACGCTGATCCTTTTGTGCTCTGGCACGACGGTCACTTGGGCGCACCACGCGCTGATCCATGATGACCGCGAAGGTCTTAAGATGGGTCTTTGGGCAACGATTGCATTGGGCGCAGTGTTCACCTGCATTCAGGCCTATGAGTACGCAATTGCGCCCTTCGCCTTTGGCGGAAACACCTACAGCTCGGCCTTTTACATGGCGACCGGCTTCCACGGTTTCCACGTATTGATCGGCACGATCTTCCTTATCGTCTGCCTTGCACGCGCTTACAAAGGGCACTTTACCCCGCGCCAGCACTTCGGTTTCGAAGCGGCGGCTTGGTATTGGCATTTTGTCGATGTGGTATGGCTTTTCCTCTTTATCGCCGTCTACATCTGGGGCGGTTGGGGCGCGCCAGTCCATTGAGGATATGAGCGATAATTCTGACATAGAAAAAGGGCAGCCTGGTTTTGGTCAGGCTGCCCTTTTCGGTTTGTGCCCCCGCTGCGGTGCGCGCAGCCTGTTTGATGGCGTGCTCAAGTTTGCGAAGACTTGCCCGCAATGTTCGCTCGATTTCACGCGTTTCAACGTTGGTGATGGACCAGCTGCATTTGTTACATTGATTGTGGGCGCGATTATGGTCGGCCTCGCGCTGTGGCTCGATGTTGCGGTCAGTCCGCCCTTTTGGGTGCATGCGCTGATCTGGATCCCGGTGACGGCGGCTGCGGTGGTATATGGCTTGAGGCTGGGCAAAGGCGCGCTTTTGATCAGCGAATATGCGAACAATGCCGCAGAAGCTGGCGCGGATGATTTAGAGGATAAGGCCGAATGAAGAGCATTCCGATCCTGCCGACAATCATTGTTGTCGCCGCTGTCTTGACGATGATTGCGCTGGGCATTTGGCAATTGGGCCGCGCCGACGAAAAAGAGGCGCTGCTCGCTGAATATGAACGCAAGTCACAGTTGAAAGATGTAGTTGATCTGAGTTTCGGAAATTCGGGTTGGGTATACCGTACTGTAAGAATCAAGTGCCCCAACCCAAGCGACTGGCAGGCTGTTGCAGGTCGCAACACTCAAGGCCGAGTTGGTTATGTTCATCGATATCAATGTGGAAAGTACACACGTTGGCTCCAACCGGGAAAT
>CALFEA010000306.1 GCA_937950385.1 uncultured Altererythrobacter sp.
GTCTGCGCGAATGGCGCGAGATTGGCCTGTTCGCAGATGGCATCGACAAAGTGATTCGCGATTGGCGACCTGATATCATCCATGCCCATTCACCAGCGATTTGCGGACATGCTGCCTTAAAAGCGGCGCGCAAACACAATATTCCGTTGGTCTATGAAATCCGCGCCTTTTGGGAAGATGCCGCTGTTGGCAATGGCACAGGGCGCGAAGGCTCGGTGAAATATCGCCTGACCCGCCAGCTCGAAAACCGCGTCGTTGCGGGCGCAGATGCGGTATTCACCATTTGCCACGGCCTGCGCGATGATTTGATCGCACGCGGATTTAGCGGCGGAAAAATTGGCATCTCCCCCAATGGCGTTGATATGGCGCTGTTTGGCGAGCCTGCCGCCCGGGATGACGCACTGGCAAAGGAACTGGGTATTGGCGATGAGCCGTTGATCGGCTTTATCGGCAGTTTTTACGATTACGAAGGGTTGGACGATTTGATCGCTTCCATGCCTTTGTTACGCAAACGCCAACCGGGCGCAAAATTGCTTCTGACCGGCGGCGGACCGCGCGATGAAGCCTTGCGAAAGCAAGCTGCCGCTTTGCCTGATCCCGATTCCGTGATCTTTACCGGACGCGTGCCGCATTCAGAGGTTGAGCGCTATTATTCGCTGATCGACATTCTCGCCTATCCGCGCAAAGCCAGCCGTCTCACCGACCTCGTCACGCCGCTCAAACCGCTCGAGGCGATGGCACAGCAGCGCCTTGTCGCTGCATCGGATATTGGCGGACACCGCGAATTGATGACCAATGGCGAAACTGGCATTCTCTTTCCAGCTGATGATCCTGCCGGATGTGCGAGTGCATTGGCCGATTGGCTCGAGCGCAAATCGGAATGGGGCGCTATAAAATCACAGGCGCTAACCCACGTTAAAGCCAATCATGATTGGGCGAGGAATATTCATCGTTATCAACTCGTTTACCACAAGCTGCTAGCCAGTAGCCAACCGTCCATAATGGCCGAGGTCGCTTGAACCCTTTGAAGGGATAGCGATTCGTCCAAGTTGGGCATGAACGAAGCAATGAGGAAACTGCCCAAGATGTTTGGCGCAAACACATCCACTAGCAATCATTCGGGCGCCCCGCTCGCGTCCCATCCTGCGTTCCTATGGATTATAGTCGCATGGGCGATGCTGCTATTCGGCGGCGCTACATTTGTGGTGGCCTCAGCTTGGTCGAGTTCGGCTAACATGCCGTTTATTCTAGCTTTTGCCGCGGCCGTTCTGGGCGCGATTGTTGGATTTTTTGTTGCGCGCAGCCTGGGTGCAAGATTGCCTATGCGCCCAGCAACCAAACGCAGCCGCGAAGTAGAAGAGGAGCCGGAGCTCAATGCAGTGACGGGTCGGCGCGCCGCTTCGATTATTTCCACTCAGGATCTGGGCAGTGAAAGCCTCGATGCGCCATTGGAATTATCAGAGACCGATATTGAGCTTGGCGATGATGAATGGCCAGCCCCAGAGGCATCTCAAGAGGCAGCGTCGCTAGACCGCGTTGCCGAAGAACCGGTCTCATTTGACCACTCTGATGAGAGCCAAGACGGGACCGTAGAGGCTCCCTTGGAACTCACCGAGCCCGTTTCAGACGCCTCCAACGAGAGCGCTGCGCAAGACACAGAATTGCTCGGTGAAAAACCCAGCACCTATTACGAGGATCCGTTTGCGGAGGATCGTTTTGATGAGGCCCCTTCGCCCAATGATCGTCACCGCCGTGCGGCTCTGGGTCGCAGCAAATTCATGGCCGATGAGCCGCTTCCTTTGGACGCTTTTGCCAATTTCGAAGATGAGCCTGTGGCTGCTCCTGCAACGCCGATTGATTTGGACAAGCTAACCAATAAGGCTCCCAAAACGGGCGATTTGGACGGTGATTTTCCAGCGGAGATCGACGCTTCATTCCCTGAAATTGGCACTAAAAGCGATGAAAGCGCATCCTTGCTTGCTTGCGCGCCTACGGTGGACAAGCCTGCCAATAAGCGAGCCGTTGATCTGAGCACTACAGCCCCGCATGAGGCCGATGCGCCATTGCTGGAGCAAACCCGCGATGCTGAAATTATTGAGCTTAAAGAGCGCGATCTCAAAGATCTAAGCTTGGTGCAAATGGTGGAACGATTTGCCGTTGGCCTTGATGATCACCGCGTTGCCCGGGTCAATGAACCCGCATCGCGCCGGATCCGCCCTAGCGATCCACGCATTGCCCAAGCGATCCGCGACCTGCCGATTGCCGATCTGAAGCCTAGCGGCAATCCCGAAACGCGCGCTGAGGCTGAACAAACAGAAGCCGCCCTGCGCGAGGCTCTCGAAAAGCTCCAACGAATGAGCGATCACGGCTAACAATGACCCTGCAATTCAGTTGCAATTGCTAGCTGAGCGCATTCGAATTCATCATTTGCGACTAAAGTTTAGCCTTGCACGGGTGAAACTTTGCTAGCCTTTTCCTAGTTGCAAAATGCCGATCCTGTCGGCAAAGAAGTCCTAAGCGATATGATTGCTGCGCGCATGGCGGCGGCGAATCATCTGCGCAACACTGCCGGTTAGCTGTGGGAGACATTCCACTGGCGCCCGACAGACCGGCATCTGACAGGACAGGAATTTTCGAATGGGACACCCAGGGCCCCAAGGCTTGTATGATCCGCGCAATGAACACGACGCCTGCGGTGTGGGTTTTGTCGCGCATATCAAAGGCGATGCGTCGCATGATATCGTTAGCCAAGCGCTCGAGATTCTCAAAAATATCGACCACCGCGGCGCCGTTGGCGCTGACCCTCTTTTGGGTGATGGCGCAGGCATATTGCTGCAAGTTCCCGATGCTCTCTTGCGCAATTGGGCAAAGGGCGAAGGCTTAGAGCTTCCAGCCAAAGGCGATTATGCCGTTGCTATGTGCTTTATGCCGCAAGATGATGCGGCCCGCGCCTTTGTTACCGAGCAGTTTGAAAAATTCACCGCCAAAGAAGGCCAGCGCTTAATCGGCTGGCGCAATGTCCCTGTAACGCTCGATGGTTTGGGCAAAGCAGTTGTGGATTCGATGCCGGTTATCCAGCAGGCAATCGTAGCGCGCGGCGAAAATTGCGCCGATCAAGACGCGTTTGAGCGCAAGCTGGTGGTGATCCGCAAGCAAACGCTCAATCCGCTGAGGGCGCAGGCCGAAAAGCTCGATATGCCCGGCCTGACCGAAAGCTATATGCCGAGCTTCTCTTCGAGAACCATTGTGTACAAAGGGCTGCTGCTGGCGAACCAAGTCGGTTCGTTTTACGATGATTTGCGTAATCCTGAGTGCAAATCTGCGCTCGGCTTGGTGCATCAGCGTTTTTCGACCAACACTTTCCCAAGCTGGCGCTTGGCCCACCCTTATCGTTTAATCGCGCACAATGGCGAGATCAACACGGTGCGCGGCAACGTCAATTGGATGAATGCGCGTCGCCGCACTATGGAAAGCGAGCTGCTGGGCGTTGACCTTGATAAGATGTGGCCACTGATCCCGCATGGCCAATCCGACACAGCCTGCCTCGACAATGCGCTCGAACTATTGCTGGCTGGCGGATATAGCCTTGCCCATGCGATGATGATGCTCATGCCTGAGGCATGGTCTGGCAATGCGCTCATGGACGCCGAACGCCGTGCATTTTACGAATATCATGCCGCTTTGATGGAGCCTTGGGATGGCCCGGCTGCGGTTGCCTTTACCGATGGCCGCCAAATTGGCGCGACGCTCGATCGCAACGGCCTGCGTCCAGCGCGCTTCTGCGTGACCAAAGACGACATTGTGTGCCTGTCTTCAGAAAGCGGCGTTCTGCCCTTTGCCGAGGAAGACATCACCCGCAAATGGCGGCTCCAACCAGGCAAAATGTTGCTGATCGATTTGGAGCAAGGCCGCATCATCGAAGATGGAGAGCTGAAAGCAGAGCTCGCCAATGCGGAACCCTATTCGCAATGGCTTGAGCGCGCGCAGTATAAGCTGTCCGACATCGCCAATATTGAGCCAGAATTATCAGAAGTGGTGGAACGCGATGAGGCCGATGGCAGTTCGCTGTTGATGCGCCAGCAAGCGTTCGGCTACACTCAAGAGGACATTTCCAAATTCTTGGAGCCAATGGCAACTAAGGGCGAAGATCCCTTGGGTTCCATGGGCACGGACACCCCGATTGCGGTTTTGTCCAACAAGTCACGCCTGCTGTATGATTATTTCAAGCAGAACTTTGCGCAAGTGACCAATCCGCCCATTGATCCAATCCGCGAAGAATTGGTGATGAGCCTAATCTCGATGATTGGCCCACGCCCCAATTTGCTCGGCCGCGATGGCGGCACGCACAAACGGCTTGAGGTGGAACAACCCATCCTCACCAATGATGATTTGGCCAAGATCCGCACGGTGAAAACCGCGCTTGATGGCGCATTCCGCTGCGAAACGGTCGATATGACTTGGGACGCTAGCACCGGGGCCGATGGGCTTGAGATGGCGCTAAAGGAAATGTGCTGGGCTGCCACAGAGGCCGTTCTACAAGATCAGAACATTCTGATCCTGTCGGACCGCGCGCAAAACGCTGACCGCATTCCAATGCCTGCATTGCTGGCCACTGCGGCTGTGCATCATCACCTTGTTCGCCAAGGCCTGCGGATGCAGACCGGCTTGGTGGTGGAAACAGGTGAAGCGCGCGAAGTGCATCATTTCTGCGCTTTGGCAGGTTACGGCGCAGAGGCGATCAACCCCTACATGGCGTTTGAAACGCTTGAGCAATTGCGCGCTGATAAACATACCGATTTGACCGCAGAAGAGGTTCAAACCAACTACATCAAAGCGGTTGGCAAAGGCATTCGCAAGGTCATGTCCAAAATGGGCATCTCAACCTATCAAAGCTATTGCGGGGCACAGATCTTTGATGCCGTTGGGCTTTCCACGCCCTTCATCGACAAATATTTCACCGGCACCGCCACCACCATTGAGGGCATTGGCCTCCAAGAGGTGGCTGAGGAAGCCGTCCGCCGTCACGCACAGGCCTATGGCGACAATCCGCTTTACAAAAGCATGCTCGGGGTAGGCGGTATCTATCAATATCGCTTGCGCGGCGAAGACCACGCATGGACGCCGGAAAACGTAGCCGACCTTCAGCACGCTGTACGCGGCAATAATGCCAGCAATTACGAAGAGTTCGCCAAGTCGGTCAATGAGCAATCCGAACGTCTGCTGACCATTCGCGGACTTTTGGAATTCAAAAACGCTGACACGGCAATTGATATTAATGAAGTTGAACCAGCAGTTGAAATCGTCAAACGGTTCAGCACTGGCGCGATGAGCCTCGGCTCAATCAGCCACGAGGCACACTCAACCATGGCAATTGCTATGAACCGCATGGGCGGCCGCTCCAACACCGGTGAAGGCGGCGAGGAACCGTTCCGCTTTACCCCGATGGATAATGGCGATTCCATGCGCAGCCGGATCAAGCAGGTCGCATCGGGACGCTTTGGTGTGACAACCGAATATCTTGCCAATTCTGACGATATTCAAATCAAAATGGCCCAAGGCGCAAAGCCTGGCGAAGGTGGCCAATTGCCCGGCCACAAGGTCGACAAACGGATCGGCGCAGTGCGCCATTCGACACCGGGCGTAGGCTTGATATCACCGCCGCCGCACCACGATATTTATTCGATTGAGGATTTGGCACAGCTGATCCACGATCTTAAAAACGTTCAACCAAAATCACGCATATCGGTGAAACTTGTATCCGAAGTGGGTGTGGGTACGGTGGCCGCTGGCGTATCAAAAGCGCGCGCGGATCACGTGACCATCTCTGGCTATGAAGGCGGAACGGGCGCATCGCCGCTCACATCGCTGACGCACGCTGGATCGCCGTGGGAAATCGGCCTTGCCGAAACCCAGCAAACCTTGCTGCTAAATGATCTGCGCAGCCGCATTGCCGTACAGGTCGATGGCGGTCTTCGTACCGGCCGCGATGTTGCCATTGGCGCATTGCTGGGCGCGGATGAGTTTGGCTTTGCCACTGCTCCGCTGATTGCGGCGGGCTGCATAATGATGCGCAAGTGCCACCTCAACACATGCCCCGTTGGCGTCGCCACGCAGGACCCTGAATTGCGCAAGCGGTTCACCGGACAGCCTGAACATGTGATCAATTACTTCTTCTTCGTTGCCGAAGAATTGCGCGCGATTATGGCTGAAATGGGCTTCCGCACTTTGGAAGAAATGGTTGGCCGCGTTGACCGGCTCGATATGCGCCGCGTTCATCGCCATTGGAAAGCGGACGGCGTTGATTTGAGCCGCCTATTGCATGAAGTCGACATTGATGAGGGCGCGCAGCTCTTCCACACAGAAACACAGGATCACGGCCTTGATGGCGCGCTAGACAATGAATTGATCGCTGCTTGCGCACCTGCTCTTGAAAAAGGCGAGGCTGTCCAGCTTGACCGCGACATTCGCAATGTGAACCGTACAGTGGGCACAATGCTGTCAGGCCGTATTGCAGAAAAATACGGCCATGCAGGGCTCGCGCCTGAAACCATCCGTATCAATCTGACCGGTGTGGCAGGCCAAAGCTTTGGCGCATGGCTGGCACACGGCGTCACACTCGACTTAACTGGCGATGCCAATGACTATGTCGGCAAAGGCATGTCAGGCGGCCGGATTATCGTAAAACAGCCCGCAAACGTAGATCGCGACCCATCCGAGAACATCATCATCGGCAACACGGTGCTATATGGCGCGATTGCTGGCGAAGCCTATTTCGGCGGTGTTGGCGGCGAGCGTTTCGCAGTTCGCAATTCCGGCGCGATTGCCGTTGTTGAAGGCACTGGCGATCACACTTGCGAATATATGACCGGCGGCGTTGTTGTTGTGCTCGGCAAAACGGGCCGCAATTTTGCAGCCGGAATGAGCGGCGGCATTGCCTATGTCTATGACGAGGATGGCGAGTTTGAAAAACTGGTGAACCCTGCACAGGTCGAACTTCGCAGCATTTCAGCTCAGCCAGACGCGGATGAAGGCACAGGCCGCCCAAGCCAGCGTCCCAGCAATGTGAATGATTTCGGCATGGGCGATATGCTGCGTCATGATGCGGAGCGCCTGAAAATTCTCATCGAACGGCATCAACTCCACACCGGCAGCGCCAAAGCGGGCGAATTGCTGGCCGATTGGGACGCCGCTTTGACAAAATTCATCAAGATCATGCCGCGCGATTATGAGCGAGCACTCAAACAGCTAGAGGCCGAACGCCTCGAAGCCGCCAGCGTGGCAGCGGAGTAAAAGATATGGGCAAAGACACAGGTTTCCTCGAACTGGACCGCCGCGAGCGCGATTATCTCGATCCGAAAGACCGGCTAGAGAATTACCGCGAATTTGTGGTGCAGCCCGATGATGCGACGCTGAAGGGCCAAGCCAGTCGCTGCATGGATTGCGGCATTCCCTATTGTCACAATGGCTGTCCGGTGAACAATATCATCCCCGATTGGAACCATTTGGTTTACGAGGGTGATTGGAAGAACGCGCTCGACGTTCTGCATTCAACCAACAATTTCCCAGAGTTTACTGGCCGCATTTGCCCTGCCCCATGCGAGGCAAGCTGCACGCTGAATATTGTTGACCAGCCGGTTACGATTAAGAGCATTGAATGCGCAATTATTGACCGCGGATGGGATGAAGGCTGGGTCACGCCGCAAGTGCCCGCGACCAAAACTGGTAAGTCGGTTGCTGTTGTTGGCTCCGGCCCGGCCGGTCTTGCTTGCGCTCAGCAATTGGCCCGCGCCGGCCACACTGTGACTGTGTTTGAAAAGAGCGACCGAATCGGCGGCCTGCTGCGCTATGGCATCCCCGATTTTAAGATGGAAAAGCAGCTGATCAACCGCCGCGCAGTCCAGATGGAAGCCGAGGGTGTCACGTTTAAAACCAGCAAGGAAGTGGGCGTTGATGTCTCCTTCAAAAGCTTGGAAGAAAACTTCGACGCTGTCGTACTTGCTGGCGGATCAGAAGATGCACGCGGCCTAGCTATTCCAGGGGCAGAGCTCAATGGCGTGCGCCTCGCGATGGAATTTTTGACCCAGCAAAATAAGCGCAATGCAGGTGATGAAGAAGTGCGCGCAGCTCCGCGCGGAACGCTTACCGCAACCGGCAAAAACGTCGTGGTTATTGGCGGCGGCGATACCGGAAGCGATTGTGTCGGCACATCTAACCGTCAAGGCGCGAAAAGCGTCACACAATTGGAGATCATGCCCAAGCCTCCTGAGAAGGAAGATAAAGCAATGACATGGCCAAACTGGCCGCTGAAATTGCGCACATCCTCCAGCCATGAAGAAGGCGCAGACCGCGATTGGGCTGTGCTGACCAAGCGTGTGATTGGCGACGGTGAAAATGTGACCGGCCTTGAATGCGTGCGGGTTGAATGGCGAGATGGCCAAATGCACGAGGTTGAAGGCAGCGAGTTCACAATCGAGGCCGATTTGATCTTCCTGGCCATGGGCTTTGTTGGCCCCGTTAAAGCAGGCATGATCGATCAATCTGGTGTCGAGCTGACGGGCCGCGGCAATGTTGCAGCCAATGAGCAAGATTACGCCACCACGGCGCAGAATGTCTTTGCCTGCGGTGACATGCGGCGCGGACAAAGCCTGGTCGTATGGGCCATCCGCGAGGGGCGCCAATGCGCGCGCAGCGTGGATGAGGCGCTGATGGGCGTGAGCGAGCTGCCGCGTTAAATTGGGCGCGCTTAATTCGAGGCAATACTTGATCACCGGCTGTTCCGGCGGTGGCAAATCGACCCTGCTTACCGAGCTAGCTGAGCGTGGGTTTTCAATCGTTCCTGAAGCGGGCCGACGTGTTGTCGCGGCCGAGCAATCGGCAGGCGGTAACGCTTTGCCTTGGATCGACCTTTCCGCATTCCTTCACAAAGTTGAAATTCTTGCAAAACAAGACCGTCTGGCGGCGGCTGAATTGGACAGTCCAGTATTTTTCGATCGCGGTCTGGTGGATACTTATTGCGGGTTCGAACGCCTAAATAGAGGTGAGGCGCAGCAACTGCATGGCGAACGTCTTTTGTATGATCAATGCGTTTTCGTAGCGCCGCCCTGGCCTGAAATTTACGAGACAGACGAAGTCCGCCAACACAGCTTTGACGAAGCAAGCGCAGAATATGAGCACATAGTCGCTACTCTACCTAAGCTTGGATATCAGCCAGTTCTTTTGCCGCTCGCATCTGTTGAAGAACGTGCGGATTTCATGATCAAAACTATCGAAGTTGCGGCGGGCTAATTCAGGTCTTAGCGCCGCCCTTTACCCGCTCTTACTTGCGCAGGTGATGCAGGCGGGCACGCTCGGGTCATTAATCAGGCGTTTGCTGGCTATTTTCTCACCGCATTGCAGGCAATAACCCCACTCGCCCTCATCCAACCGCTTCAGCGCCGCCGCGATGCGCGCTTTATAGGCCTCTCGCCGTTCATCCGCCGCCATTGCCATGGCCTGCTGTTGCAAGGCGTCCATGCGCGACAATCGCCCAACACTATCCTGTTGCAGCTCCACAACCGCGCGCGCGCTAATATTTGCAGCGCCTTCTTGCTCCAGCTCCTTTTGCCGGTTGAGCAGCGCTGTTCGGGCTTCTTCCTGTGTCATAACAGTCTCTTACCATTCTATTGGCGCAAGACCATGGCTTTCGAGAAAGGCGTTGGTTTGGCTGAACGGCTGTGACCCAAAAAACCCTCTATAGGATGACAGCGGAGAGGGATGCGGGCCGCTCAAAACCAAATGTTCACTGCTCTTGCCAAGGGATGGCACACGCCCAGCCTTCTTTTGTGCATGACTGCCCCACAGGATGAAAACGCAAGCGCCGCCGCGCGCCGCGACCGCTTCAACACAAGCGTCGGTTATTGCGTCCCAGCCGCGCCCTGCATGGCTGCCCGCTTTGCCGGCCTCAACCGTCAGCGTGTTGTTGAGAAGCAGCACGCCTTGCCGCGCCCAATGCTCCAGATTGCCACTGGAAGCGGAGCGCGCGGCACCCAGAT
>CALFEA010000307.1 GCA_937950385.1 uncultured Altererythrobacter sp.
TCAGCGGCGGTTGATGCGACCTATGCCAATGATCCAAAGCTGCGGCGGCTGCGGCATTTCAAAGAATTGCTGTCGGGTGCAAAGCGTCCTCAACCCGGTGATTTGGCGGATCGCCTGGCGGCTTGGATAGGCACCAATTCCGGCGATGATGGCGAGCATGCCTGGCTGTTTGACAATCCAGAAGACCAGCTCGATCTCGATCAGCGCGTGCTGGGTTTCGACATGACAGCGCTGCTGGAAAATCCGCGGCTGCGCACGCCGACAATGATGTATCTCTTCCACCGGATCGAGGAACGGCTGGATGGCAGCCCGACAATGATCTTGATCGATGAAGGGTGGAAGGCGCTGGACGATGAAGTGTTCGCCGCTCGCATCCGTGATTGGCTAAAGACTTTGCGCAAACGCAATGCGCTGGTTGGTTTTGCCACGCAAAGTGCGCGCGATGCGCTGGAAAGCCGGATTTCTACCGCTTTGGTTGAGCAGACCGCGACCATGATTTTCATGCCCAATGCCAGAGCACGTCCAGAGGATTATTGTGATGGATTTGGCTTAACTGCCCACGAATTTGCGCTGATCCGCAGTCTGCCCGCGCATTCGCGCTGCTTCCTTGTGCGCCAGCCCGATGCCAGCGTTGTGGTGCGGCTTGATCTGTCAGGCGCGCCCGAGGTTCTCACAATCCTATCAGGCCGCGAGAGCTCCGTTCGCCGCCTTGATCTGCTGCGCGCAGCGGTCGGTGATCATCCGGCTTCATGGTATCCGCAGCTCACCGGACAAGGCTGGCCCGGTGAACCGGCAGACGGCACCGTACCATTTTCGCAGGCAGCCGAATGAGCGGCAATTGCGCCAATGTGACCGAAGGGGTCGGAACCGGTGTTGCCGCCGCGCTAACGGCTGTCGATTGCGAGGCGAGCCAACTGACCGCGCAAACGTTCAACCGCTTGTTCGCATCGGGCGGCGAAATGGGGATGATCCTCACCAGCCTGCTCATTCTCTATGTCGCGTTTTTTGCGATCAGTCTGATGATCGGGCGCTCAAACCTATCTGTGCGCGCGCTCATCCCCAAGATGATGACCTTGGGCCTCGTGCTGACTTTTGCGACCAGCTTTGCCGCCTATCAGAGCTTTTTCTGGAACATCTTTATCGGCGGGCCGGATTGGCTCGCGGGCGCGCTGACCGGCACGGGAACGGGCTCTGGCGCCAACGCCTCTGCCACCTTGGTGTTTGCGCAAAAACTCGATGTTGTATTCCTTGCGATCCAAATGGTTAGCAATGGGCAAACACAAGTCGATGCGTTTTCGCCTGCGGGCATGATGTGGATGGGCGCGCTGATGCTATTGCTCGGCACGGTTGGCATATTGGTCACGGCGCGCATCGGCCTTGCTTTGCTGCTGGCGATTGGGCCGATTTTCGTGGTGCTGGCATTGTTTAATGGCACGCGCGGATTGTTTACTGGCTGGCTCAAAGGGCTGGTGATGCTGGCGGTCACACCCGTTTTAGCAGTGCTTGGCGGCAGTATCATGCTGGAGCTGGCCGTGCCGGTTCTATCCTCGCTGACGCTGCAACAAACTGAGATTGATCCGCAGGCCGCCATGGCGTTTTTCCTGATTGGCGCGGTGCATTGTGCCCTGATGCTGATGACTTTTGTTGTGTCGGCGAAGATGGTTGCAGGCTGGCAAGTGTTTGGATTGGCACGCGAAGATTTTGAAGCAAAGGCGAGTGACAACCCGCTAGCCGCGCGCGCTCCATTGCAATCAAACACAGGCCAAATTGCGCCTCAAAATGCGGCCTATCTTTCCACCGCACAAGCAGCAGCCGGGGCAAGCCCTCAGCTGGGCCAACAATTGGGCGGGCGCAGGATCGATATATCGGCCATTCCCACCAGCGCGGCCGCCAATGATAGCGGTGCCGGGGCAGGCGTTGCAGCAGGCAACCGCCAGACCAAAGTCTACGCCACAACATCTGTATCATCATCAGTGGCAGAGGGCGGGGCGCTAGGCTCTGGCGCATCACGCACGCGCGGCATTGGCAATCGCTTCCGTCCTGCCCATACATTTTCGCGCTCACCGGAGAAAACCGCATGATCCGCCTCGCTCGAAAGCCTGTTTTTGCAGCCGCGATATTCGCTGCGATGACCAGCGCGGCAGTTCTGCCCGCTGTGCCTGCAATGGCCGACACGCGCCTGCAAGAACGCTTTTACAATCCCAATGAAGTCGTCACTATTCGCGGCCGCACAAAGGTGCAGGCGACGATCCAGTTCGGCGATGATGAGCGTATTGAAAACGTAGCTGTTGGCGATTCCACCGCTTGGCAAATCACGCCCAATAAGCGCGCTAGCCTATTGTTTGTAAAACCGCTTAGCCCGTCTGCCAAAACCAATATGACGGTCGTGACGAATAAGCATACCTATCTGTTTGATTTGGTCGCTAGCCCGAAAAACCGCCCGCTCTATGTGCTGAAATTCACATATCCTGAGCCGGAAGTTGACCCGGCAGAAGAGGCGCGGCTTGCCGCAGCGGCGGATGCAGCGGCCAATCCCCGGCAGAGCGCCAATGCGCTGGAATTGCAGGCCGCCCGCGATCCCTATGCTGTTGCCGATCCAGCGCGTCTGAACTTCAATTGGGAAAGCAAGGGCAATGCGGCTCTGCTTCCGGCCCGAACCTATGATGATGGCGAGGCGACTTTCCTGACTTGGCCTGCGGGCAATGCGGTTCCTGCGATCTTGACCCGCAATGCCGATGGTCAAGAAGGGCCGGTAAACTTCACCATTCGCGGCGAGACGGTGGTGGTGCAAGATGTCCCCCGCGAGATCATCTTGCGCATCGGCGATGAAAGCGCGACGCTGACGAATATGGGCACGAAAATAGGGTCAGATAGGGCGTCAAAGGCGCGGCAAGAGGCGGCGCTGAATGCGCCCAATAAGGAGGCTTTGTAATGCGGCTAGCGATGAGATTACCGGGCAAGGTTCCGGGCAAAAATGATCCAGGCGCGACGGCCAATGACGCCGACCCGCGCGAGCAAGAAACAGCTGAGATTATCGATCTCGCCAGCCGCACCGCTTATCCTGCGGTAACGCAAGGTGGGCGCGGTTCCGATGGGCTAGGTCTGGCCGCCGGTGTTGCCATCGTCGGCCTGCTGGGCGCGGTATCATTTTGGGCAATGAATTCAGCGCGTTTGGCAGAGCAGGAAAGCGTCGGCACCGCTGCTGCTGCGCCTGCTGAAGCCAATTCTGTTCCAGTGTCGCGCCAACCGACCAAGGCCGCCGTCGTCAAGCCGACAGCCCCCGGGGTGACCAATGGCGCAAACCGCGTCAATCCAGCGCCTTCGCCGATCTATTCGCGCGGGCCAGCGGTGAATGTGTCACCTGTGCCGCAGGCCAATCCCTATGCCTCGCCGACCGTAGTGTTTGATGCAGGCGCAGCCAATGGCGCGGTGGGCTCAGCAGTGCCCGTTGTAGCGGGAGCAATGGCGGGCAATCGTCCAGCAGGTGCAGGCGCAGCGCCAGGCTCAGCGGCCGCCTTCGCCAGTCAAATTGGCGGTGTTGGCGGGGCCTCAGCTGCAGCGCAGGTCATGGAAAACCCCTCGACCACCGTCACGCAAGGCACGCTCATTCCCGCGATCTTAGAAACTGCGATTAACACTGATGTGCCCGGCTACGTCCGCGCCGTGGTCAGCCAAGATGTGCGCAGCTTTGACGGCACGAAAGTGCTTGTGCCGCGCTCGTCCAAATTGATCGGGCAATATCAATCCGGCGTCCAAGGCGGGCAGAAGCGCGCCTATGTCATTTGGACGCGGTTGATCCGGCCTGATGGCGTGTCGGTAAGCATTGCCTCGCCTGGCGTCGGCTATGACGGGACGACCGGTATCGCAGGCGAGGTCGACAATCATTTCTTCAAGCGGTTCGGCTCTGCCATGTTGCTTTCAGTGGTTGGCGGGCTGGGCGCAATTGCCTCTGGCGGTGCATCCGTTGTGCTGGGCGGAGCGGGCTCTTCAGCAGCCAGCGTAGCAGCCCAGCAAGACAGCCAAATCGGACCCACTATTCGTGTGCGGATGGGCGAGCCGATCCGTGTTTTCACAGCTCGTGATTTGGATTTTAGCGGCGTGTAATTCCATATTTGGACAGGGTTTGATGGCGTTTTGAGATGGCGAGGCCAGATGAGGCCAAACGAGGCCAAAGCCGAGATGTCCGATTGAAAGGTGCAAATGAGCGCAGATATTCACCCATTATCAGCAGATGATTTGGCCGCTCAAAATGCAGAGCGCAGCGTCTATTTGGATGCCTATCTGGCCCCGTTTCAGCGCTGGCTCGATCAGGATTCTATTACTGAGATTATGGTCAATCGGCCTGGCGAGGTGTGGATCGAAGATGCCAATGATCCTGGCATGAGGCGGATCGAAACGCCGGAAATTGATGACCGTTTGGTCCAACGTTTGGCAGAGCAAGTGGCGCGGGTTTCGCATCAAGGGATCAACCGCGAGCACCCTTTGCTGGGCGCCACTTTGCCAGCGGCTGGTGGCGAGAGCGGGGCGCGGATACAGTTTTGCGGGCCGCCTGCTGCGCGTAAACATTGGGCGATGGCAATCAGGCGTCATAGGCGGCTTGATCTGCCGCTCGACGCTTATGACGCGGGCGCTTTATCTGCGGCATTGCAGCCTGAAATGCCCGACCCTCAGGCAGAGCCCATCGCTTATCTGCGCAGCGCGATCAAGCACCGCAAAACCATCCTGATTTCCGGCGGGACCAGCACGGGTAAGACGACTTTCCTCAATGCGATGCTCGGCGAAATTCCGAGTGAAGAACGCGTTGTTCTGGTTGAGGATACGCCTGAATTGCGCCTGCCGGGCGAAAATGGCGTGGGTCTAGTCGCTGTAAAGGGCGAACTGGGCGAAGCGAAAGTTACGCCGAATGAACTCCTACAAGCCGCCTTGCGTCTTCGCCCCGACCGGATTGTCTTGGGTGAATTGCGGGGTGAGGAAAGCGTCAGTTTTCTGCGGGCGATCAACACTGGTCACCCTGGCAGTTTCTCCACCATTCACGCCAATTCTTTGCGCGGCGCGTTGGAGCAATTGTCGCTGATGGTGATGCAAACCGGCATTGGTCTAAGCCGCAGCGACACCATATCCTACGCCGCCAGCGTCATCGATGTGATCGTGCAATTGGGCCGCGATGAAAACGGCAAGCGCGGTATTACGCAAATCGCCAATACGCTTGATTTGATCTGAACCTAGCTGTCTTTTGCCGCGGCAAAGGGTGAGAAATTGGTGTCCGTATCGAACAATTCCACGCCCTCTTTGCGCTTTAAAAAGCCCACCGCCGCGTATGTCACCGGCGTTAATACCGCCTCCCACAAAACCTTAAGCGCCCAATTGGTGACCATGACCAATAGCACATCCCTCGTGTCCCAGATACCAAGGAATGCAACGGGGTAAAAGATCAAACTATCAACGCCTTGACCCACAAAAGTCGAGCCGATGGTGCGGCTCCATAAGGCCTTGCCTTGCGTCCAGATTTTCATCTTTGCCATGACGAAGGAATTGACGAATTCGCCCGCCCAAAAGGCGATGATAGAGGCCAGCACTATGCGCGGCACGAGGCCGAAAACTTGTTCGTAGGCGGATTGCCCATCCCAGCTGTCGGCGGGCGGCATGGCGACAACCGCCCAGCTCATAAAGGCCATGAACACCATGGCAGCAAAGCCGGTCCAAATCACGCGGCGCGCACGGGCATAGCCGTATACCTCGGTTAGAACATCGCCGATGACATAGCTGACGGGGAAGAACAAAATCCCCGCGCCAAAGATGAAGGCGCCATCGGGGGCGGGCCACCAGCCGTCCGGCCAGAACGGCGTATCAATCGCGGAGAGTTTCGCGGCGGCAATCACATTCGACAGCAGCAGCACCGCGACAAAAGCGGCCATCACCAGATCGTAATAGCGGAAATTATACTGGCTGCTTGCGTGGTCTGTCTTTTTCATAGCGCGGCTCAATAACGCGATTCCTTTTGACGGCAAAGCGCGCTAATGACAGGAGGCGTTGCGCGTGATGCATGGTTTGTCAGCGCCGACTGCATGTGTGCGCCCGTAGCTCATCTGGATAGAGCGCGAGACTTCTAATCTTGAGGCAGCAGGTTCGAGTCCTGCCGGGCGCACCAACCATACAATTGTGTTATAACAATTGCTTATGTCGATATATCCACGACCTTTTCTTCCGACATTACGGGCATTTGCTCCGCTTCGGTTGGTACGGTCGAACACAGAGACCAAACAGACGCCTCACGGCGGCGCACCAAAGCCGCTAAGTCTCCACCTGCACAAATTGTGTATTCGCATTGTTAGAATGTGCATCACATTGTAATGCGCGGTCAGCGGCTAGTAAGAAATAACTAGTCCTGCTTGGCGAGATCAAACCCCAACACCCGCCGCTGTTCATCCCAGTCAAGCGGTATGTTGCTGGCTTGGCTTAGTGCTCGCCTTGTGTTTCCCGTCAGCGCCCGTTGCACGGATTACGAATTGTAAAGGTACGTAAAATCACACGCTTTTTGGAACTTCGGTAGCAAATAGTTAACCATCTTCGGTGAAAGCGTAACTTCGCAGACTAATGGGAAAACAACGCAGATGAATGACGAAAAGCAAAGCAGGCGTTTCCGTCCTGCAAAATTCTTACTTGGTGCTGCTGCATACGCTGCGTTTTTCATTTCATCGCCTGCGGTTGCTGCGCCTTTCACCTGCTCCGGCGAGATATACCAAGTGCAATCTGGGCAATTGCGTGTGTTCGATCCAGTTCTATCTAGCTACGTCGATGTGGGAACCAATCAGGGAAGCTACAACGCCACTGGTTTCAACACTCAAGACAATTTTGCTTACGGAATGCAAGGCAATGATGTCATTCGGATTCACTCGGATGGCACAATTGAAGATGTCTATAACATTGGCCAAAGTTCTTTTGCTGGCGATGTTGATGATAACAACACCTACTGGTTGCGGGGTTCCTCAGCTAACCGCCTAGTGTCTGTAGATCTCGCGACAGGAGCCACTCAAAATTTCACAATCAGCGGCACAGTTAATGGTGCAGCTGACTTTATGTTCTTCCGCGAAGGCGGAGTTCCCTATCTGCTCATGGTGGGCGGCGGACGCGTTGGTGTTGTCAATTTGAACACTATGACCTCGGTTAGGCGTACGGTGGCTGGCCTGCCAGGAGGTAGTTTTGGTGCGCAATGGACCGACTTTAACGGCCGCATTTTTGCTTTCCGCAACAGTGACGGAACAATCCATGAGCTTTTCGACGTTTTTTCAAGCAATCCAACTTCTGCATTAGCCGCGCAAGGCGATCCGAGCGGCAACAATGATGGCTTTTCATGCCCTGAGGCCCCTTTCCCAAATCTACCGCCTGTCGCGCAGGATGATGAATTCACTACGCCATTTGAAACAGCAATCACGCGGGATATTCTCACGAACAATGGCAGCGGGGTGGATTTCGACCCAGAAGGAGGCCCTGTTACTGTAGCGACTACACCTGTGACTCCTCCGGCAAATGGATCGGTAGTGCTAAACTCAAATGGTTCGATGACTTACACGCCTGCCCCTGGATTCTACGGCACAGACACTTTTGAGTACGAGATATCCGACGTTACCGGACTTACTGCGACTGCTATTGTTACGATTACGGTGCCGGCTCCTCCCATTGACCTGGTTACGCGCAAATCGCTTGCGTCGGGAACATCCAATCCTGTTGTGGGCGATACCGTTACGTTTCTAATTGAGGTTACCAATAACGGACCCGCAGCGGCGACAGGTGTTTCATTGACAGATGTCTTGCCAAGCGGCCTGACGCCCACTGCAGTCAATGGCACTGTTACGGAAGGTGCGTATAATTCTGGAACAGGTCTCTGGTCACTCGGAACCATTGCAAATGGAGCTACTGAAAGCCTTACTTTAGAAGGTACTGTCGATGCAGGAACGGCCGGACAGCCACTTACGAACGTTACGACCAAAGCCGAAGGTGACCAAACGGACCCAACCGACAGCGGTAATGATCTGGGGGAGTCTCTGGTCGTTTTCCCATTGGTACTGGTCGCTAACGATGACAGTTCTTTGGACATTGTGAGCAACGTTGGAAGCGCAAATGCGCTGAATGTTTATGACGGTGATAGTTTGCAGAACGTCCAGACATCGCCGTCTGATACAACTGTTGGTTTGGCACCCGGCGAAACACTGCCTGCAGGTCTGACTTTCGACACGGCGACTGGCATAGTAGGCGTTGTGCCGGGAACCATGCCCGGTGTTTATGCTTTTGATTATCAAATTTGCGAGATTGCCAGTCCAACGAATTGCGACACGGCAACGGCAACGGTCACGGTAATCGCCACTCCGATTGATGCAATGAGTGACGAAGTATTCGGAATTGTTGGCTCCGCTGGCGGCGCAGCAGTGCTGAACGCATTTTCCGCCGACACCTTGGATAGTGCTGGCGCCACCGCTAGCAACACTACCCTTGCAGTAGCGCCCGGTTCAACCGTTCCAAGTGGTCTTACCTTCGATACAGCTTCAGGCAATGTTGATGTTGCGCCGGGCACTCCCGCGGGCAATTACTCTTTCGAATACGAGCTTTGTGAGGCCGCAAACCCAGCAAACTGCGATGTAGCAACAATCTTTGTCGAGGTCATCGCAGCGGTGATTGAGGCTGTTAATGACCCGCAGGCCCCGCTGACTGGCGTTGCTGGCAATCCAAATATCGGAAATGCCTTTGACAATGATAGGCTCAATGGAGCGGCTGTAGATCCCACCAGCCTGACCACGACGATTCTTAATCCCGCCACACCTATGTCTTCCGGTGCGCCTGTTCCAGAAATGAACACAGCTACAGGCGTGATCTCCGTTCCGCCCGGTACTCCAGGTGGTTCTTATGCCATACGTTATCAGATTTGCGAGACAGCAAACCCGATGAATTGTGACGATGCATTCGTCACCGTTACTATTATTTCGACTGCGGATTTGGCGATTACTAAGACGAACACCCCGGGCGTGAATGGCGAGAGTGATCAAGCGAATGATACTGTAACATCAGGCGATACTGTGACTTACACCTTGGTCGTGACTAACAACGGTCCGGATAATATCACCGGAGCCATTGTGACCGACAATCCGACCGCGGGTTTAACTTGTCCAGCAGCCAATCCGGTGACCATTGCTGGTGATGGCGTGCCTGCGGGAAGCTTTACTGTCGGAACTTTGACAAGTGGGGGAATAAGCCTGGACCTGCTAGCGATGGGTGAAAGTGCAACGCTGACATTTGAATGTGTCGTTGACTAACATACCGGCGAAGGCAGGGATGACCAATGAATTATCATTCCGCGCAGGTAGTGGGTATTTGTGGTTGGGATGCGGGACTTTGTTAGAAGCATCCTTCGTTAGAGGCGCTTTTTTGTGAACGGCCACTAAGGCTGCAATCAGTTTCTATAAAAATGGAGATCACGCAACCTCCTTTTGTTTACATCATTTATTATTAGTTTACACCGGCGTTACATAAATCGACGAAAAAATTAACCATCATATACGAGAAAGCCCTCATCCAATTGTGAGGGTTTTATTGTGTTTAAGAAGTCTTTTAGTCCTGCATCTGCCTTTTCAGGTGATCAGCGTGACGATGCTTTCGAGATCCTTGCAACGAGCAATTTTTCGACGCTCAAGCGTTTTGCGCTTGCGGTATTGGTTGTCTTTGCCGGTCTGATTGTTCCGCATGGCGCGGCAAGTGCGCAAACTTTCGCACTCACCAGTGTCCCAGACAGTTTTACAGCTGTTTATACTGATACAACAGACGCAACGCGCACAATCACAGTAACGCTGGAACCTCAGAATACTGCGTGTGCAGCATTTGATGCAACTGGACGAGCAACAGTGTTCGCTCGTGCTAGCGTTGCAGCTTGCGACCGGTCGATCGCAATGACCTTTACAACCTCAGGATTTGCGCTGAATTCAATCGCATTCAACGACATTGACGACATGGATGGCATCGCACCGCGCGATTCATTCGCTGCTAGCGTTCCAGGCACCTGGTCCTCACCTACAATTGAAATTCATTCATTCGCTTCACCGCCGGCTTTCGCCGACCAGGCTGGTCGTTTGACCTCAGCGGGCGCGGTTGGAACGTTTCTCGCAAACGCTTTTGGTGAGAATAACCCAACTAACGAAACAGCAAGTTTTAACCTTACCACACCCACCACATCCATCACGATCTATTACGATGATGTTGAGGGTGCCCGAAATGCGCGTGCACAATTCAGCCTCGATCCGCTGGGAGCATCCGTTAATCCAAATGCTGACCTTGTCACTTCGAAGACTTTGACTTCTGGCGACAACCAACCTTCCGTTGGTGATGTTGTGACTTTTGAGATTGAAGTCACAAATAATGGCCCTGCTAATGCCACTGGTATCTCAACCAGCGATTTGCTTCCAGCTGGTCTAACAGCGACGGCTAACAACGGCACGGTTAGTGGCACCGGAGGTTCGTCTGGCGGCAGTTACAATAGTGGTTCTGGTCTTTGGTCAGTCGGCGATTTGGCGAGCGGAGAAACCGCAACTCTGATAATCGAAGGCACTGTGGATACAGGCCAAGGCGGCCAGATCATTCAGAACACGTTGAATGCGGCGACCGGTAACGAGCCTGATCCTTCAACGGGCGGCGACGATCTGGATGAGAGTGTCGATGTCGACAACGAAATCTTTGCAGATGATGACGACTTTTCAGCCGTACCGATCCCTTCCACTGGTGGCACCACCGCTAGCGTCTTTGGCGATGATACACTCAATGGCTCGCCTTTCGCCAATAGCGACGTAATTCCCACCATTACAGACCCCATTG
This sequence comes from uncultured Altererythrobacter sp., assembly GCA_937950385.1. Lineage (GTDB taxonomy): Bacteria > Pseudomonadota > Alphaproteobacteria > Sphingomonadales > Sphingomonadaceae > Erythrobacter. Next base: position 10,855 of record CALFEA010000307.1, read on the forward strand.
GCCTCACCGGTGTAACGATCAACGCCGATGGCACTTTGACAGTTCCAGCGGGTTCGACGCCTGGCACATATAATGTTGAGTATCAGATCTGCGAGCTCGCCAATCCAACAAATTGCGACACTGCAATCGCAACGATTGTTGTCGGAGCGGTTGCTGATCTCGCAATCACCAAGACCAATACTCCGGGCGTGAATGGCGAGGTGGATCAAGCCGCCGATACCGTCACTTCTGGAACTACCACCACTTATACGTTGGTTGTCACGAACAATGGCCCCGATGCGCTGACCGGGGGCATCGTAACTGACACACCTGTCAGCGGCATCACATGCCCTGCTGGTAACCCAATCACAATAACGGGGAACGGTGTTCCCTCAGGCAGCTTCACTGTTGCTGATCTTACCGCAGGTATTGCGCTTGGCACACTTGCCAATGGCGATGCAGCAATTCTCACCTTCTCTTGTCAGGTAGACTAGTCATGAAGCGCACAAATAACTTTACAGCACGCAAGTTCGTTCCTTCAACCGGGATGCTAACCAGCGCCATACCGATCGCTATGATGGGTATGTCATCGGCTGCCTTTGCTCAATCGGCAGAGAACAGTGCTTCGGTATCGCTTCCGTCTGGTGCAGTCGATCCAGTGTCGGCAAACGATATCGCGACTGATTCCGATACGGTCTTTGCGGCGATTATCGCTGGCGATGATACGGAAACGGGCGTTGATGGGCTTGCGGGCGATCCCGCAGTTCTTAATGTGTTCACAGATGATAGTGTAAATGGAAATCCAGCTGGAACTGGCAATGTGACCTTGTCGCTTGCCCCAGGTGAGACTGTTCCACCAGAGCTAACCTTTGACCCATCGACTGGCACTGTTGGTGTAAACCCTAACGCTGCCACCGGCTCGTACACATTTGACTACCAAATTTGCGAGACTGCCAACCCGACTAACTGCAAGATTGCGACTGTTACAGTGGATGTTGTTCGCACAGACGCTGATCTTGTGACGGCGAAGGCGCTTGCGTCTGGCAATCCTACGCCTGCAGAAGGTGACACGGTTACCTTTGAGATTACGGTCACGAACAATGGCGCTGCACAAGCGACGGGTGTGAGCCTGACTGATGCGCTGCCAGC
>CALFEA010000308.1 GCA_937950385.1 uncultured Altererythrobacter sp.
AGCGGCGTTGGTTCTGATGCGATGCTCCAACTTGCGTTTGGCTGGTTTGAAGTTGCGCTCGGCATATTGGTCATATTGGGCTTACTGCGAAAGTTCACTCTGCCTCTACAAGCGTTGATTTTGGTCGGTGGAGCCTTGCCCATTTGGCGCCACTTTCTCGACCCTTTCGGCCAATATCTTTTTGCCAATCCAGACGATGCCAATCTGCTTTTCTTTCCTTCTCTTACAGTCGCTGGTGCAGCCTTGGCGCTGATTGCTACGCGCGCGCATGACACGCTGGCGCTCGACACTTTTTTCGTGAAGAAGGAAGAATATCAGTCGATTTAAAGGGACTGCGCTCAAGTGGAAATGTTTGACCAGTTTCGCGGCATAGCCGGTATCGCAGTGCTGGTTTGCATTGCGTGGGCCTTGTCTGAAGATCGCGGCGGCAAGCCTTCATGGCGCTGGATCATGGGCGCATTATTGATGCAGGGCGCGTTGGCGCTGCTCATTGTGCGCGTGTCGTTTGTTTGGCGGCTGATGGAATATGCCAATCAAGGCGTGGCGGCGATTGAGCGTGCGACGCTGGCGGGCAGTTCCTACATGTTCGGATATTTGGGTGGCGGCGAGCTGCCATTCGCCTTGAAAGACGGCGCAGATGCACCGCTGGTGATCGCGTTTCAAATCCTGCCGCTGGTGATCGTATTCAGCGCGCTGGCTGCATTGTTGTGGCATTGGGGCGTTTTGCGCTGGATGGTCAACGGCCTGTCCTTTTTGCTGCGCCGGACATTGGGCGTTTCCGGTGTGGTTGGCTTGTCTGGAGGGGCGAATATGTTCCTCGGCGTGGTCGAAAGCCCGCTGGTGGTGCGCGCCTATTTTGCCAAAATGAGCCGCGCTGAATTGTTTCAAGTGATGGTGCTGGCAATGGCAACAATCAGCGGCGCGATCTTGATATTATATGCAACGACCTTGTCCAAAACTGTCCCGGATGCGGTCGGCCATATGATTGCAGCATCCTTGGTGTCGCTGCCCGCCGCATTGCTCATCGCCAAATTGATGGTTCCCGATAAAGGCGAGGCAGCAACTGAGGTGGAGCAAAACGAACCTGGCCTCAAATATGAGGGCAGTATTGATGCGATCGTCAAAGGCACGATGGACGGTATGCAGCTGTTCCTCGCTGTCATTGCGATCATCATGGTGGTTTTTGCGTTGGTCAATCTGGCCGATCAAGTGCTCGCGTTGATGCCCATGGTTGGCGGCGAGGCATTGAGCCTGAAGCGTGTCTTTGGCTGGCTGTTTTCACCGCTCATGTGGCTGATCGGTGTACCTTGGGCAGAGGCACAAGCGGCTGGCGGATTGATGGGCACTAAGGTGATCTTGAACGAATATGTCGCCTATCTGGAATTGGCCGCATTGCCTGATGGCACATTGGGACCGCGCAGCCTGCTAATCGTGACCTATGCATTGTGCGGAGTGGCGAATTTGGCCAGCGTAGGCCTGCTGGTGTCGACCATTGGAACGCTTTGCCCAGAGCGCCGTGCAGAGGCGGCGGGGCTGGGCATTAAGAGCTGGATTGCGGGCAATATTGCCACGGCAATGACCGGTGCGTGGATAGGCCTCGTAACATGGAGCTGACCCATGTTTGATGCCAAGATCCGTCCGCTGATTGATCCGCCTTTGAATGCGATTGGGGCGCGGCTGGCGAAGGCTGGTATCACCGCCAATATGCTGACATTTGCAGGGCTTGCGATTGGGCTGGGCGGCGCAGTGGCAATTGCATTTGGGCAGTTTGCAATTGGCTTTGCGCTGATCCTAGCGAACCGGCTGCTGGACGGATTGGATGGCGCGATCGCCCGCGTTAATGGGCCAACTCAACTTGGCGGATATTTCGATATTGTCGCCGATTTTGCGTTTTATGTCAGCATCCCGGTTGGTTTTGGGATCGTGAACGCGGCCAATACAATGGCAGCTTTGGTGCTAACGGCGAGTTTTGTTCTGACAGGTGTTAGCTTCCTCGCCTTTGCCGTGATTGCAGCGCAGCGCGGCGAGGAAACCGCCGCGCATGGGAAGAAAAGCTTTTTCTATTCCGCAGGATTGGCAGAGGGGACGGAAACGGTGCTCGTGCTTAGCGTAATGGCGCTGTTTCCAGCCTATTTTGTGCCGCTCGCATACGGCTTTGCCGCGCTATGTGTGCTGACCGTTTTCCAACGTAGCGCGCAAGCATTGGTGCAATTTAAGGGCTGATCACTCGCCGAGTTCAGCGACGATTTTTCCGCGCAATGCGCTTATACGTTTGGCATTGGCGCCAAGGTCGGATTGCCCCACGCGGCTGACTGAGCGCAAGTCGACTTTGCCGTTCGCAATCCGCGCCACAATATCATCTTTAAAACCGAACCAGAATGTCTGCGCTACCCCTTCTACCCGCATCGTCTCCGGGTCCGCGACAACATCATCAAAACCCATATCATCCATCGCGGCTTTGACGGCTTTCAACGCATCCTCCGGCGATGTGTCACCCAAAGGAATAGGCGTGAGTTCGGCATAATTGCTTGCTATAAATTGCGCATGCGATTGGCTTTGCAATTCAGGTGCAGCGTTTTGCCATGGCGGCAATTTGCCCAAAGGCACGTCATATTTAGGCAGCGGATTGGACTGCTCGGCGCGCCGAATGTCCATCGTCGCATCAGAGAAGCTGGGCGGATCGGTTGCGTCGGTCGCGACATCATGGATCGGATTGGCTTCTGCTAC
>CALFEA010000309.1 GCA_937950385.1 uncultured Altererythrobacter sp.
GCTGCGACCTTCCTTGCAGCCCAGCACCTGTCCATAAAAGCCGCGTGCAGCCTCCAGATCATCGACAGGAAAGGCGAGGTGGAAAGGGCGTAGGGACATGGGCAAAGTGATAGAGCGCAAGGCTCGACAGTGCAATCACCACCCCCTAATGATTGGCGCGCAACACTGAAGGACCAATGCGAAAATGAAGCTAATTCTTGGCAATAAGAACTATTCCAGCTGGTCCTTGCGCGGATGGCTGGCGGCCAAGCAATCTGGCCTCGCCTTTGAAGAGCTGATCACGCCTTTGTTTGGCGAGGATTGGGACAAGCGCCGCAATAAGGACGGACTTGCGCCCAGCTTTGGCAAGGTCCCGATCCTGTGGGACGGCGACAATGTCATTTGGGACAGTCTCGCGATTATGGAATATTTCGCCGACCGAGTTGGCCGCGACAGGTTCTGGCCCAAGGATGAGGGCGCGCGGGGCATGGCGCGGGCCATGGTTGCCGAAATGCACAGCTCATACGGCGCTCTGCGCTCAGAATGTCCGATGAATATCCGCCGCAAATTCGATGGCGCGCAATTCTCCGAAGGTTGCCAAGAAGACATCGTGCGTATTTTGACCTTATGGGCAGAGGCGCGCGCGCGTCACGGCGACGGCGGGCCTTTCCTGTTTGGCACATTCGGCGCTGCAGATATCTTCTACGCACCCGTCGTCAGCCGTTTCATCAGCTATAAAGTGGTCGTGCCCGGCTTTGCTGCCAGCTATATGCAGGCGGTGTGGGAGCATGAATGGATGCAAGAATGGATTGCCGCCTCCGAAGAAGAGGAATGGGTCATCGAGCAATATGAAGTCGTACCCCAGGCAGATAAGGGCGAATGATGCGCAGGTTCGCGTTTTGCTTTGCACTCTTTGGCATGGTTGCCGCCGCGCCCGCTTTTGCATGGGGCGGTTACGGCCATGATACGACTGCTGAGATTGCAGAGGCCAATGTCTCGCCATCGGCAAGGGCAAAGATCGCAGCGCTGATTGCAGCGGATAAAGGGTCCCTTGCATTGGGCACGCCGGAATGTCCCATTCAAAATCTCAAAGATGCCTCCACTTGGGCTGATTGTGTGCGGCGGACGCGCTGGCGCTGGGGCTATACGGCATCTTGGCATTACCGCACTGCGCCGATTTGTGAGGATTACAATGCCCGCCGAAATTGCTCAGGCGGCAATTGCGTGACCGCTCAGATTGAGCGCAGTCACCGCTTGTTGGCGGATGAGAGCCTGCCAGCGCATATCCGTTTGGAGGCGCTGGCTTTTATGGTGCATTTTGCGGGCGATGTTCACATGCCTTTGCATTCCGGAGATAAGAGCGATCGCGGCGGCAATGACCGGCGCGCGGATTACGGAATTGTGCCCGATTTGAATTTGCATTGGATCTGGGATGGGCCCTTGGCAGAGCGCGCGATTACCAGCGGCGCGCGGCCGATTGTCCGGCGGTATTCAGCGGGTGAGCGCAGTGATTTGAGCGGCGGAACACCGGCGGATTGGGGCCGTGAAAGCTGGCAAATCGCGCGCGATGTTATCTATCCGCTTGCGTTTAATACTAAGAATGTTTGCGAAGGCGAATTGCCCAAGGCGACGAAACTGTCTCAAGAGGACATCACCGTCATGGCTCCGATTGCGCGTAAACGTGTTCAGCAGGCAGGTTTGAGAATAGCCGATTTGCTGGAAAGCGCCTTTGCGCCCGGACCATTGCTAGTGGAGGAACGCGGCCGATGAGTATTGCTCTTGCCCATGCCAAGACGCTGATCGCGGCAAAAAGCGTGACCCCAGCCACGGGCCCCGTGTTTGACGCGATGGAAGCTATGCTGACACCGCTCGGTTTTGACGTGCACCGCTTTATTGCAGGGACAGGCGCGGATGGCACGCCAGAGGCTCCGGTGGAGAATTTGTTCGCTATTCGCAAAGGGCCAGAAGGCTCCAAGCATTTCGCCTTTGCCGGCCATTTGGATGTGGTGCCGCCGGGCGATGAATGGACCAGCGATCCGTTTGCGCCAGAGGAACGCGGCGAACTTTTATACGGGCGCGGTGCGGTCGATATGAAGGGTTCTATCGCCAGCATGGTCGCCGCGGTGGCGGATGTTCCAGCAGATGCCGGCACGATCAGCTTTATCATAACTGGCGATGAGGAGGGGCCCGCGCTTTACGGCACGCGCGCGCTAATCGATCATATGCGCGCCGCCGGCCAAGAGCCTGATCTGTGTCTTGTCGGCGAGCCTACAAGCGTTAACCAGCTTGGCGATATGATGAAAATCGGCCGGCGTGGTTCGGTCAATATCTGGTTGGAGGTTGAGGGCACGCAGGGCCATGTCGCCTATCCGCATTTAGCCGATAATCCGATCCCGAAATTGATCGCGATATTGGCGGAATTGGATGCGCTTGTGCTGGATGAAGGCACTGATTGGTTCCAGCCCAGCAATCTTGAGATTACCGAGCTCGACACCATTAATCATGCGCATAATGTCATTCCTGCCAAAGCGCAGGCGCGCATTTCGATCCGCTTTAATGATCTGCATTCCGGCGCTTCTTTGTCGGAGAAAGTGGGTGCAATTGCGAAGAAGCATGGCGGCATGGCCAAGCCCATCATTTCTGGCGAACCGTTTCTAACCCCGCCGGGCGAATTTTCCGAAATTATCGCCGCAGCGGTTGAAGCTGAGACAGGCGTCACGCCGGAGGCTTCCACCACCGGCGGCACATCTGATGCGCGTTTTCTGCGCAGCGTGTGCCCGGTGATCGAATTTGGCCTTTGCAATGCAACCATGCATAAGCGCGATGAAGCGGTAGCAATCCCTGATCTGGATGCGCTGGCCCGAATATATACGAGCGTCGCCAAAGCGGTGCTGACAAAATAGTCTTGAGAGGACGACAATTATGCTGAGCGGCTGGTTCAAAATACCCCTATGGCAGCGCGTTATCGGTGCACTGATCCTTGGCGTTCTGGTAGGCTTTTTTGTCCTCAAAGAAGACGCGGCGTCGATCAAAATCATCGGCGATATTTTCATCGGCTTTATCAAAATGCTGGTCGTCCCGCTGATCTTCTTCAGCCTTGTCGCAGGGGTCGCCAGCATCGGTGACATTCGCAAGTTAGGCAGTGTCGGTTGGCGCGCCCTTTTGCTGTTTGTGGTGAGCGGGCAGATTGCCGTTTGGCTTGGGCTTGCCTTAGGCAGCGGCGCGGTAAATTTGGGCCTATTCCCAAGCAAAGAAGAGCTGGGCACGCCCACTGTTCCCACGCCTGAACCCAATGAGACGACATTCAACGACATGATATTGGGCATGATCCCGCAAAGCCCGGTTCAAGTGATGGCGGACGTCAACGTCCTGCCGCTGATCGTGTTTTCGCTTCTGCTTGGCATCGGTATTTTGATGGCGAAGGAAGAGGGCGAGCCTGTCCTCAAAATCTTCGAAAGCGGCAGCGTGGTGATGCAAAAGGTCACGATGATCGTGATGGAGCTGACCCCATTTGGCGTCTTTGCGCTGATGGCATGGGTGGCGGGCACTTTGGGTCTTGATGCTCTCAAAGCGCTAAGCTGGCTGGTTGTGCTCAACTACCTTGGCTGTCTGCTTATCATTGGCGTGATCTATTCCAGCATGATCAAATTTATTGCACGCTTGCCAGTGATCGACTTTTTCCGCGGGATTATTGATGCGATTGCGGTCAGCTATTCCACGGCCAGTTCCAATGCGACCCTGCCTGTGACCCTGCGCTGTGCGCGCCGAAATTTGGGCGTAAGCAATTCGGTTGCCAGCTTCGTTGTCTCGCTAGGCGCGACGATCAATATGAACGGTACGGCGATGTATCTGGGCCTTGCAACATTGTTTGGCGCATCGATTTACGGCGTGCCTTTATCATGGGGTGATTATTTCCTCATCTCGATCCTTGGCACTTTGGGCGCGGTTGGTGCAGCGGGCATTCCAGGCGCTGGCCTGATTATGATGGCGCTGGTGTTCGGCGCAGTTGGCGTACCTCTGGAGACGATCGCCTTTGTCGCAGGTGTTGACCGGATCATGGATATGATGCGCACGACGACGAATGTTAGCGGCGATGCCGCCGTGGCAACGACTGTCGCCAGCCTGACAGGCGAGATCGACAAGGAAGAAATGATATCAGCGGATGATGTTTAGGGCTGGCCGCCAACTCGCAGAGCCAATCGCAGCGCTTGCTGCGTTCGCCTCACTGTCCGCATGCGTTCATACACCGCAGGCGGCTCCAACCTCTGAGCTAACAACTGCATTGGCCTATGTTGATGCGTATAATGCGCGCGATCTGGAAGCGATGCTGAAGCTGATGCATGCTGATGTGCAATGGCTGAGTATTTCCGGCGAGAAAGTGGAGGTTTTTGCAAATGGCAAAGCGGACCTCACGGCGCAAATGCGCGAATATATGGCTTCCCCCATGGCCACGCGCAGCGAGATTGATGGCGATGTGACCGATGGGCGTTTCGTGGCCGTGCGAGAGATTGCGCGGTGGACTGACAAAGACGGAGCGGAGCGTTCGCAATCAGCGCTTGCCGTTTATGAGTTTGAAAATGGTCTGGTGCGCCGCGTTTGGTACTATCCGGCGAGCAAGTGATTGGCGCGGTTGGTGTTTAGGATTTAGTCTGTTTCCAAGAAACGTTGTAAGTGAGGAAGCAGCTCTTTGTAGACCTGAATGATGCTGTCATCTCCAACATGGTTTCCGGTTCGGTATGCGAAAAATAGTTCATTTCTGATTGCTTCAATACTGTCTCGGGATTGAGTCTTGGCTGCTTTCGAACATGCTGAGAACGAGCCATGATGTTCGTATCCGTTGAAAGTTTGAGCAAAGGCAATGATGGCCTCGCGATCTTCTGGGTCAGGTAATTCTGTTTTCATCATCGCCCCTTAGGCGCTTCCAGCACCTTCTTCTTAAAGCTGCACAAATCCACTTGACCGCAGCGCCAGCATTCTGGCGTGCGCGCTTTGCAGACATAGCGGCCATGCAGGATGAGCCAGTGATGCGCGTGCAGACGAAAGGGCTGGGGCACGCGTTTTTCCAGCTTTGCTTCTACTGCCTCTGGCGTCTTACCCTTCGCCAGACCCGTCCGATTGCCCACGCGCAAAATATGCGTGTCGACGGCGAAGGTCTCTTGCTTGAACCAGCAATTAAGCACCACATTGGCGGTCTTGCGGCCCACACCGGGCAGGCGAACCAAGTCTTCGCGGGTGCTCGGCACCTCGCTATTATACTCATCCACCAACAGCTGTGACAGGGCGATGACGTTCTTGGCCTTAGAATTGAACAGCCCGATGGTTTTGATGTGATCGATCAAACCGTCCAGCCCAAGCTCCAGCATTTGCTCTGGCGTCTCCACCTTCGCAAACAGAGCCCGCGTGGCCTTATTGACGCCTACATCAGTGGCTTGCGCAGACAAAGCGACAGCGACCGTCAGCTGATAGGCATTGCCATATTCCAGCTCTGTCTCAGGCTCAGGATTATCCTCTGCCAAGCGCCGGAAAAATTCAAAGATTTGGTCTTTGGTCATGCCTCAAAGCCCAAGCACATCCGCCATTGTGTACCGACCAGCGTCTTTCCCGATCAGCCAAGCGGCAGCTTTTACCGCGCCGCGTGCAAAGATCATGCGGTTTTCTGCGCTATGTGACAGTGTGATGCGCTCTTGCTCGCCAGCCAGAATGACGCTGTGATCGCCAGCCACGCTACCGCCGCGCAATGTTGCAAAGCCGATGTCGCCTTGCTTGCGCGCGCCGGTCATGCCGTGGCGTCCGCTGTCCATATGGCTGGCCAAATCGATCCCGCGCCCGCGTGCGGCCGCCTCGCCCAGCAATTTGGCTGTGCCCGATGGCGCATCGACCTTGTGCCGGTGGTGCATTTCGAGAATTTCCAGGTCCCAATCATCCCCCAGCTTTGCCGCCGCTGTTTCAACCAATGCCGCCAGCAGATTGACGCCCAGCGAAGTGTTACCCGTTTGAAGGACGGGATGAGCGGCCGCCGAAGTTTCAATTGCGGCAAAGTGCTGATCCTCCAGCCCGGTTGTGCCGATCAATATGGGAATGCCAGCGCCGCGCGCTGCATCAAGGTTTGCCGCCAAGGCAGCAGGCGCGGAAAAATCGATCAAGCAATCGGATTGCGCTGCCAATTCATCAGGCGAACCGCCCTGATCAATGCCGCCTGACAGCGTATGCCCCGCCGCTTCAATCGCCTGCGCCAACGCCGCGCCCATGCGGCCCTTGCTGCCAATAATTCCGAGCCTTGTGTTTTGGGGCTTTGCCACTTGCGTCTCCTGATTGCGCATGGTTCATGGCCCCCATGAATGATTTGCGCAAGATTGTGATCCTAACTGGTGCGGGAATAAGCGCAGAGAGCGGGATTGATACGTTCCGGTCGGAGGGCGGCCTTTGGGAACAGCACAAGATTGAGGATGTCGCCACGCCTGAGGGTTTTGCGCGCTATCCCGAATTGGTGCTGGGCTTTTACGATATGCGGCGCGAGGCTTTGGCAAAGGTTGAGCCCAATGCAGCGCATTATGCTTTGGCTCGCTTAGAGCAGGAATTTGCCGGTGATGTATTGCTTGTCACTCAAAATGTTGATGATTTGCATGAAAGAGCGGGCGCTAGACACGTGCTTCATATGCATGGTGAGCTGAAAAGCGCTTTATGCGGGGCGTGTGAAATGCGCAGCGGGTGGAATGCGACCCTATCTGACCGCCCGCCATGCCCCATCTGCAAAGCGCCAATGCTGCGCCCTGATGTCGTCTGGTTTGGCGAAATGCCCTATCAGATGGAGCGGATTTATGCCGCGATCCGCGAGGCTGATTTGTTCGTTAGCATTGGCACATCGGGTGCGGTCTATCCCGCCGCCGGTTTTGTGCGGGATGCAAAGGATTGCGGCGCAGCGGCGCTGGAACTCAATTTGGAGGCCTCCGATGGTTCAGCATGGTTTGATGAAAGCCGCTTGGGCAAGGCGAGCAGATTAGTGCCTGAATGGGTTGAACAAATTTTGCGGCCTTAGCCTGTGACAAGCCCGCACAAATGCTGTTTGAGTTGGCGTTGGTGCAGCATGTTGAAGCCGGTGTTTTGGCCGCATATCGCATTCAGCTCACAATCAATCGATTTTTCTGTAGCATCCTTGAAACTTCTCTCTATATGCAATGTTACGTTATCACATTATGCATCACTTCTTGATTGAGAGTATCGATCCAAAATGAAAAACTTACGTCTTTCTGTTTCAACCGCCGCCCTTGCATTTTCTATCTCTAGCGGGCTGATCGCGGCCCCGGTGCTTGCCCAAGAGGCATCAGACCCGGCCTTGGATGCAGCATCGCAAGACAAGCCCGATGATGACTTTCACAGCCGTCAATTGGACCCTGACGGCAATATTATTGTCAGTGCAAAGGGTCTCAAAACTCTCGATATTCTGGCGGGCACTTCTGTGCTTGAGGCGGCGGATATTCAGCGCAATCTCGACACGCAAATTGGCGAAGTTCTGGCCAAATTGCCGGGCGTTTCTGCCTCCAGTTTCTCGCCCGGTTCATCGCGCCCTGTATTGCGCGGTTTCCAAGGTGAGCGGGTGCGCGTTCTGGTCGACGGGATCGGTACCGCTGATGTGTCCAACACGTCTGTCGATCACGCGACTTCAATCGATCCACTAACAGCGCAGCGCATCGAAGTTTTGCGCGGCCCAGCGGTACTATTGTTCGGCAGCCAAGCGATTGGCGGCGCGGTCAATGTGATCGACAAACGCATTCCATTGGGCGTGCCGGATGAAGGCGTGCATGTTGATGCGCTTGCAGGTTTTAACTCTGCCAATGATCTGGGCACGGGCGGGATATCGGTGGATGTGCCGCTGTCTTCCAATTTCGTGATCCATGCCAGCGGCTCATATTCCAAATCGGGTGATTTGGAGATTGCCGGTTTTCAAGTCGCGCCAGAACTGCGCGCCGAATTGTTGGAAGAGGCAGCCGAAGAAGAAGCCGAGGGCGAATTTGAAGAAGCCGAAGAATTTCGCGAGGCAGCAGATCAACGCGGGTTCTTGCCCAATAGCGGAACCGAAACTTGGAGCGTGAACACCGGCTTTGGCGTGTTCGTCGGCGATAGCAGCTTTGGCGCGTCGATCGGTTGGTATGACACCAATTACGGCGTGCCGGGCCGCCCAGGTGCCGGCCATCACCACGGCGAGGAAGAAGGCGAAGAAGGCGGCGAGGAAGAGGAAGGCGAAGAGGAAGAAATCGTCTCCATCGACTTGCGTCAATTCCGCGCCGATTTCCGCGGCGACATTGCGCTGGGCGAAGGCATGTTCAAGCAATTGCTGCTGCGCGCAGGCTATTCCAATTACACCCACACAGAATTTGAAGGCCCTGAAGTTGGCACTGTGTTTGAAAGCGACAGTATCGAAGCGCGCGCAGAGCTTGTGCAAAATACGCGCGGCGGTTGGGGCGGTTCACTCGGCTTGCAATATCGCCACCGTGATTTCTTTGCAGTGGGCGCAGAAGCCTATGTTCCGCCGAATGTGACCGACCAATTTGCGGTCTTTGC
>CALFEA010000310.1 GCA_937950385.1 uncultured Altererythrobacter sp.
GAAACTTCGACTTTCTATGCGCTGTATGGCGACTTTGAGACCGGCTTCGACCAGACACGCCTCTCCCGCTACAACCGCACCGCAACTGGTGTGAAGGGCGAAGCACGCTTGGGTGCAGTGCGCGCAGAAGGCTTTGCCGCAGACGTATCCAGCCGTTTCCAACGCGACGAGTTCCAAGGCCAAGGTATCACTGGCCCATACGCTCTGTCCGATCGCTCGATCATCGCCAATAGCGAAACCATCACGCTTGAAACACGCGACCGTTTCCGTTCGGAATTGATTGTATCGAGCCGCGAACTGACCCGCTTTATCGATTATGACATTGATCTGCTGTCTGGCACGATCACATTCAAGCAGCCTGTTTTGAGCCGCGATTTCGACCTCAACCCGCAGTTCATTGTGGCTGAGTATGAAACCGATGGCCTGGGCAATAGCGAATTGAACGCTGGCCTGCGCACAAGCTGGACCGACAAGTCGGGCAAGATCCGCATTGGCGCGACCGCCGTTACCGACAAGGGTGACAATGCCCGCACCAATATGGGCGGCCTCGACCTACGCGCAGAAATTGGCGAGAACACAGAAGTTCGCGCTGAAGTGGCCCTTAGCCGCAAAGAAGGCGAAACCGCCACAGGTTGGATGGTCGAAGCACAGCACCGTACAAGCAAGTTTGACGTTCTCGCCTATGCTCGCCAGCTTGATGCCAATTACGGTATCGGTCAGCAGTCAGGTGCAGAGCTTGGTCGCCGCAAGTTTGGCGTTGATGGCCGCATGCTTATCAATGAAGAACTCAGCGTTGTTGGTAGCGTTTGGCAGGACGATAGCCTGACCGACACTAACCGCCGCCGCGCTGGTCAAGTTGACCTTGCTTACCGCAGCCAGAATACCGACGGCCGCATTGGCATCGCTCATTTCAACGACCGTTTGGCCGATGGCACACGCAATAAGTCAACTGTGCTTGAAATCGGTGCGACCCAGCGTCTGGCCAATAATAAGCTTGAGCTGAGCGCGACATCGTCGATTGCTTTGAACAACACGGAAAGCGTTGATCTGCCTAACCGTCACCGTCTCAGCGCACGTTACGCTGTAACCAATAATGTGAAACTGGTTGGCCAGTATGAGCGTGCCGATGGTGAGAATATCGAAGCAAGCAGCATTAGCGGCGGCGTGGAAGTGACCCCTTGGAATGGCGCGCAAGTCGTCAGCACCGTAGGCAAGCAACGCATCGACGAAGCTGGCACACGTTCTTATGCAGCCTTTGGCCTGTCGCAAACATTGCAAGTGTCACCAACATTGACCTTGGATGCGACCATTGATGGCAGCCGCACATTGAATGGCACCGGCAATGTGTCCGATGTTGTGAACCCTGCGCAGCCTGTTGCAACCGGCGGTCAGCTGTCAAACGGCACTCTGTTTGAAGACTTCACTGCTGTGACCCTGGGTGCCGCATGGCGCAAGGATCGCTGGAGCGCGACTGCACGCGGTGAATACCGTGATGGTGAGTTCGCAAACCGCAAAGGCGTGACCGCTGGCGCAATCCGTCAGCTGGGTGAAGGCAGCATCGTTGGCTCAGGCTTTACCTGGACCAATGCGAAAGCTGAAAACGGCGCGGCTAGCGAAATTTTCGATGCGTCGATAGCTTTCGCGCACCGTCCTGACAATTCTGACTTCGCTGTACTCAGCAAGCTTGAGTATCGCAGCGATAGCATCACCAATGCTGTTGCCGGCGATGCGGGCCCTGCGGGTCAAACCGCTCTGCTAGTTGATGGCAGCGCGACTTCACGCCGCGTACTTGCCAGCATTTCGGCCAATTGGTCGCCGCGCGGCTGGGACGAAGACAAATATGAAGTTGAACAGCAAGTTCGCCGTGATGAATTCGAATTGTTCGTTGGCACACGCTATAATTTCGACCGTTTCGAAAACATCGAATTTGAAGGCACTTCACTGTTGGTTGGCGCTGATGCACGCATCGGCATCACCGACCGGTTTGAATTGGGTGCAACCGGCACGGTTCGCGCAAACCTAGAAGACAATGTGACGAGCTTCTCTTACGGCCCGCAAGTTGGTTTCGTACCAGCCGATGGCATGCTGCTGACGCTCGGTTATAATGTCGAAGGCTTCCGCGACCGCGACTTCGGCGATCTACGCAGCACCGACAAGGGTGTCTATGCAGCCGTTCGGATCAAGTTTGACGCAGATACATTTTCATTCCTTGGATTAGGTCGCTAAGGCACAGATATGTTTCAAAAATATCTGAAAATCTTACTGCTAGCACTAGCGAGCATTGGGGCAAGTTTAGCATCCCAATCTGTCTCTGCGCAGACCACGGTAACTGCTGATTGGACCAATTTGGGCAATGGCAGTTTGCAAGCCGTTAATGATGGAACTGCGCTGAACGTTGGCCCCAACACGGTCACGATTAACACAAACGTCGTCACAGATGGCGATGGCAATGACGCGAACTTCACGAATTTCTATTCCACTGACATGCTTTCTTATTTTGGTGGGCAGGTCAGCAGTTTCACCGGCAATTTGCTCTACAGCACCAACCATTCCGTATTCGATGCAGGTGACTATTTTGAAACGGTCTATACTCTCGACACCGCTGTCCAACAGCTAGAATTCACTGTCGGAAATGTAGATCGCTTTTTTGGCACCGATGGCGCGGGCAACCCTGCCAACTTCCACGATGCTGTGATCATTGAATATGACACCGGAAACGGAACTTGGCTGAACCTGCGCAATTTGGCGGGCGCGACGGTGCTTGGCAGCGCTGTTGGCACAACCACCGTTGGCGGCCAGCAAGGTTGGCACGGCACGGCCTATTCCGGCGGAATTACAAGCACAACAGGGGACATCCGCGTAGATTTTGGAACAACCACAGTTGAGCGCGTGCGTATCCGTTACCGGTTTGGTCAAAGCCAGCCGGCGACAAATCCAAGCGGCAATTTCCAATATCTTGCGGTTTCTGACTTCACTTGGCAGCAAAATGTGGATGTCGCCGATTTGTCGATGACGAAAATCGTCAGCAATTCAAATCCTGCGACTGGTTCGAACGTCACCTACACATTGACTGTATCCAACGCTGGGCCAGATGCGGCAACCAATGTCTCTGTGCTGGATCTTTTGCCGACTGGGTTTGACTTTATTTCCTCGTCAGCGGGCGGCAACTATAGCGCCGCCACTGGGATTTGGACGATTGGCACCATACCCTCAGGAACGAGCCAAGTGATGACCATTACCGGCACTGTTACCGCACCGCCGGGCGTAACGATTACCAATTTCGCTGAAGTGTCAGCAAGCGATATCTTCGACACCGATTCCACGCCAAACAATGGCAGTACGACCGAGGATGACGATGCAAGCGCGCCCTTCACTGTCCAAGGCATTCGTACTGCGGGCACTGCCCCAACATTAGTGTGCCCTGCCGGTCAGAATGTGTTTGACTGGGACACGACAACTTGGGCTGCAGGCTCAACCAATAACACCTATGCCATTGGCACCTTTGGCAATGTCAACTTCAGTATTCTGAACGAGGGCATTTGGGAAAATGATCCAACTTTTGGTGGCCTACAACCAGCGATATCTAGCAATAATACGGGTGGATTTGCGGTAGCTGAAAACAGCCTCCATCAATTCATCGACTTTACAGACAAGTTTGAAGTGGCAACCACCACATTGTCCCTCCCCAATGGAGTGGCGGGGATACAATTCACCGTTTTCGACATCGACTTTGCAGCCAATGATTTTGCCGACAAATTGATTGTCACCGGCAGTTATAAAGGCGCTAGTGTCATGCCGACGCTCACCAATGGCACAGTCAATTATGTGGTTGGCAATGTTGCAATCGGTGATGGAGCCTCGGCTAATACTGCAGGCGACGGCAATGTTGTCGTCACCTTTGATCAGGCTATCGATACGATCGTAATCAGCTACGGCAATGCCAATACGGCGCCGGTTAATCCCGATGGCCAAGCGATTGCGATCCATGACTTCAATATTTGTGCCCCTGAAACTCAACTTTCAGTGACAAAAACCAGCACCGTTTTTTCAGATCCGGTCAATAACACAACCGATGCCAAGGCTATTCCGGGCGCCTTGGTAGAATACTCTATCGGCGTATCAAATATCGGCATTTCTGATGCTGATGCGGATTCGGTGTTTGTCGTCGATACTGTTCCAGCCGATACAAAATTATGCATTGCTGATCTTGGTGGATCAGGCCCTGTGCAGTTTGTGGATGGGCCAACCGCATCTGACCTCACCTATAGTTTTGTGAACCTCGGTGATTTGGGTGATGACCTTCAGTTTTCGGATGACAACGGAACCAGCTGGGACTTCGTCCCAACTCCAGATGCTGACGGCTGCGATGCAGCAATCACTAACTTTCGTGTTAACCCCAAAGGTGCATTTGCAGGTGATGGCTCATTCACCCTGCGCGCACGCTTCTTGGTCGAATGATCCTTTTCAAGTAGCACGAAAGGATACAGAGTGATTGAAGCTCAGTATCCTTTCCAATTCCGCTTTAACAATCAACGCGGTTTGATTTGCCCGGGTTCATTGGCAAGAAGGCCTGCAATTTGCGTCCAAACAGCGACGTTCTGGCGTAGTTGCACTGGATCGATCTTCTCGAGCGTATCATCAGGCGTATGGTGCAGGTCGAAATAGCGCGTGCCATCCTGCTTGAGATTGATGATAGCCGTGCCTTGATCGCGGGCGATGTTGATATCCGCCCCGCCCCGCGCCACGATACTGGAATTGGCGACACCGAAACGCGCTACAGATGCTGCCAGACTGTTGTGAAGCTGCGGATTGGCCTCGCGAAAATTGCTTTCAAAACGCCAAATCCGGT
>CALFEA010000311.1 GCA_937950385.1 uncultured Altererythrobacter sp.
AAAGCTTCCGCATCGGGTCCGAAAATATCTTGAGTGCCGCGTATCGCTTTTGGTGTGTTGTTTGCCATGATGGCAATGCGCCTAAAGGGTCAAAGCGCTTGCCGCAATATGCCAGCGGCGTTAATGGCCGCGGCATATGGACGCGAAACCATTCGCGCGCCCCACCGATAACCTAGAATAAAGAGGAGCACCCTCATGCGTATCGACAAAATTTCCACGGGCGAAAATCCCCCTGAAGAGCTCAATGTGATTATCGAAGTTCCCACCGGCGGCGAGCCTGTGAAATATGAGTTTGATAAGGAAAGCGGCGCTTTGTTTGTTGACCGCATCCTCCACACACCGATGCGCTATCCGGCCAATTACGGTTTTGTGCCGCATACTTTGTCGCCCGATGGCGACCCGTTGGATGCCTTGGTCATCGCGCGCAGCCCGTTCATTGCAGGCTGCGTAGTCAAGGCGCGCCCAATCGGCGTGCTCAACCTAGAAGATGAGCATGGCGGCGATGAAAAGCTGATTTGCGTGCCGGTGAACACGACCTTCCCATATTACTCAGACGTGGGTGAGACGAAGGATCTGCCGTCTATCATCCTGCAACAAATCGAGCATTTCTTCACCCATTACAAAGACCTAGAGGCAGAAAAATGGGTGCGCGTTGGCAAATGGGGCGATGCCGCAGAGGCCCGCCAAGTTGTGATTGAGGCGATCGAGCGCGCCGGTAACTAGAAGCGAATGCGGCGATTAAGCCGCGAACGCTTTCCATGCACCTGTCAGCAAAAACGGCAGGCCAATCGCCAATATCCACAATGCGATGATATCGCGGCGAAAGGCGCCAAGCAGGCTTTTGTCTGCGGCGTCTTCGTCGCTCAGGTCGCGCCAACGCCGTTCGAACCAGCGGCAAGCAGGGATAATCCCAGCGATCAGAACAATCAGAGCGAAATAGGGCATCACCGAGGTGGAGCCTTCTTTCATGGCGTGAACCGTCATGAAAATTTGCAAGCCAGTATAAACCAGCAGCGCATAAGCGACGTGATCGCTCATAGATTTGCGCCAATCACGGACTTTGCCTTGGACATCTGCGTGTCTTTCAGCAGCCATATGCGGCGCGGCTTTGCTTGATAGGATGTCATTCATCCGAAGCTCTTCCCCAAATTTCCTCTTCCGACTCGGGAGTGTGTCAAACAAGCGGCTGTCTGGCAAGGGCGCTAACCATATGCGTGGTTTGGTGCGCTATGTTTGGCGCTCTATTTACGCCAACATGCATAAATCTTGCCAATTTCGATGTTTCGGGGGTTTCTCGGTAAGAAAGGCCTGCTAAAACACCTCTCACGATGAGCGAAACAGACACCATGCCCGAACCACAAACCGCCACATATGATGCAAATGCGCCTTTGCCCAATGGCGGTTTGGAAGTCATTTCTATCGCCAAAAGCTACGATAAGCGCGCGGTTCTGTCCGACATATCGCTGACGGTGGGCAAGGGTGAAGTGCTCGGCCTGCTTGGCCCCAATGGCGCGGGCAAGACGACATGTTTTTACTCCATTATGGGTCTTGTTCGCCCTGACGCGGGCCGCATTTTGATGGATGGCGAAGATGTGACAAAGCTGCCCATGTATCGCCGCGCGATCCTGGGACTGGGCTATTTGCCGCAGGAAACCAGTATTTTTCGCGGGATGACGGTGGAGCAAAACATCGATTCCGTGCTGGAAATGGTGGAGCCCGATAAAGACACGCGCGCCCAAGAATTGGAGCGCCTGCTCGATGAATTTGGCCTCGCCCGCCTGCGCTCATCCCCTGCAATGGCATTGTCAGGCGGTGAACGCCGCCGCTGCGAAATTGCACGCGCTTTGGCTGCAAAACCCTCCATCATGCTGCTCGATGAACCATTTGCCGGAATTGATCCGCTCTCGATCAGCGATATTCGCGATCTGGTGAAGGATTTGAAAGGGCGCGGCATTGGCGTTTTGATCACTGACCATAATGTGCGCGAAACATTGGATATCGTCGACCGCGCCTGCATTATATATGGCGGTCAGGTTCTTTTCGCTGGCACGCCAGAGGCTTTGGTGGCCGATGAAAACGTCAAGCGCCTGTATCTTGGCGAAGGGTTCACGCTTTAGCGGCACGCAATTATGGCGCTCGGCCCCCGCCTTGATTTAAGACAATCCCAATCGCTGGTGATGACGCCGCAATTGCAGCAAGCGATCAAGCTGCTGGCGGCCTCTAACCTTGAGATCGAGACTTTCATCGGCGAAGCGCTGGAAGCCAATCCGCTGCTGGAGGCAGGCAATGTCAGCCAAGAGGCGGGCGGCGACACAGGCGAGCCGGACGATATTCCGCGCGAAGAATTTACCGCTGACCAATTGATCGGCCAGGCCAATGGTGAAAGCGACGCGCCGCTCGACATCGACAATAGCGCATTGGACCGCGACCGCGATACAGGCGACGGCGTCATCGCTAGCTCTGAAAGCGGCGAATGGGGTTCTGCATCGCTATCTGGCGGCGTAAGCGGCGGCGATGATGAGCTGACATCTATAGAAGAACGCAGCACGGCCGATTTGACCTTGGCCGACCATTTGCTCGAACAATTGGGCCCCGCTTGCGCTAGCGACAAGCAAGCCTTTATCGCGCGGCATATTATCGGCCTTTTGGATGAGGCAGGCTATCTCAGCTTTGACCTGCGCGATGTGGCGGAGGATTTGGGCGTGCTTGTCGCCGAGGTGGAGGCTGCGCTCACCGCTGTGCAAACATTGGAACCCAGCGGTGTGGGCGCACGCGGTCTTGCCGAATGCCTCGCCATTCAAGCGCGCGAGGCGGATCGTTACGATCCCTGTATTGCGCGGCTGATCGACAACCTTGATTTGCTCGCACGCGGCGAAATCCCGCGCCTTCGCCGAATGTGCGATGTGGACGAGGAAGACTTCGCTGACATGCTGGGCGAATTGCGCGCCTATGATCCCAAGCCTGGGCTCGCTTTTGGTTCCTCTGCCGCCAGTGCGGTGGTGCCGGATATTCTTTTGACCACAGGCCGCGATGGCGCATGGGAGATCAAACTTAATGAGGCGACCCTGCCGCGCCTTATCGTCAATCGCGGATATTACGTCGAATTACGCGAAGGAGCGGCCAGCAAAGAAGCGCAAGGCTGGCTAAAGGAAAAGCTCGCCGATGCGAACTGGTTGATTAAGGCGCTCGATCAGCGTCAAAAGACGATCCTCAAAACCTCTGCCGAAATCGTGAAACAGCAAGACGGGTTTTTCCGGCGCGGCGTGTCTGAGCTCAAACCGCTCACCTTGCGCGAGGTGGCCGATGCCATCGAAATGCATGAAAGCACAATCAGCCGCGTTACCAGCAACAAATTCCTGCATTGCGCACGCGGCACGTTTGAATTGAAATATTTCTTCACCAGCGGCGTGGCCAAAACCGGCGGTAGTGGCGAAGGCGATGGGGCATCTTCCGAAGCGGTTAAATCGCGCATCAAAGCATTGATTGATGCCGAGGAAGCGAAGAAGATCCTTTCCGATGACAAGCTGGTCGCCCTATTAAAAGAAGAAGGCTTTGACCTTGCCCGGCGCACGGTCGCCAAATATCGCGAAGCCTTGGGTATCGGCTCCAGCGTACAACGCCGCCGCCAAAAGAAGCTCGAGAATTTGTAAGAGTGGGCAGGCAGAAAGGCCCCTCGTAACCTTCGCGCAACCCTTCTTAGCAAGAACTTAATGCGCGCAACCCAGTAAAAACCCCTGTTGCTTCAAAGACTCACATTATCTCACGTGCTGCACGAAGCGACTCATTTACAACATATTAACCTTTTCCGTTCAGACATGGTGTGGTTAATGAACAGCAACCTCTCCTACTGAGGGGTTACCAGCAAATGAAGTAAGAGGGGGCAACCCATGCGCGTGCTACTGATCGAAGATGAGCCAACAACCGCCAAGGCGATTGAACTTATGCTCACCACTGAAGGTTTTAATGTCTATGCAACTGATCTTGGCGAAGAGGGCCTCGATCTGGGTAAGCTGTATGATTATGACATCATATTGCTCGACCTCAATTTGCCAGACATGCATGGTTATGACGTCCTGAAGAAACTGCGCGTTGCCAAGGTGCAAACGCCAGTGCTTATCCTTTCTGGCATTGCCGAAATGGACAGCAAAATCCGCAGCTTTGGCTTTGGCGCAGATGATTATGTCACCAAGCCTTTCCACCGCGAAGAGCTGGTTGCCCGCATCCACGCTGTTGTACGCCGTTCAAAAGGTCACAGCCAATCGGTTATCCGCACTGGCAAGCTCGCCGTGAACTTGGATGCGAAAACTGTTGAAGTCGACAGCGCCCGCGTTCACCTCACCGGTAAAGAATACGCCATGCTTGAGCTGTTAAGCTTGCGCAAAGGCACGACGCTCACCAAGGAAATGTTCCTCAACCACCTTTACGGCGGCATGGATGAGCCTGAATTGAAAATCATCGATGTGTTCATCTGTAAGCTGCGCAAGAAATTGTCGCTGGCATGCGGCGGTGACAATTACATCGAAACAGTCTGGGGACGCGGATATGTGTTGCGCGATCCAGAAGAGGCAGCCGAAGCCGCCTAAAGATTTAACCCAAGCGGCTTGAGCTGGTCCTCTTGGCGCAAATATTCTCCTGTTCAGGGAAATCAAAACCCCCTTAGGTCTTTACGCCTGAGGGGGTTTTCTTTTAGCGCAGCGGTCATGAGTGCATATAAAGACGGCGATCCGACAACTTTGAACCGATTGTATGGCCGCAGCCAAGGCAAACCCTTGCGCGGGCACCAGCAAGAATTGGTTGAAAAGCTGCTGCCGCAAATATCCGTGCCCGCGGATGGCCCCGAGGATAATAGCCCAGTCACATCGCAATCTTTGTTCCATCAAGACTGCCCACTACATTTTGAAATCGGTTTTGGCTCAGGCGAGCATATGGCCGCGCGTGCAGATATGCTGCCCGATCACGGTTTTATCGGCGCCGAACCCTATTTAAACGGGGTTGCGGCCGCGCTGGGGCATGTTGAAGAACAGCGGCTCACCAATGTGCGCCTGCATCACGGCGATGCACTGCAAGTCCTCGCCCGCATTCCCGATGGGAGCTTGAGCTTTGTTTATCTGCTGCATCCCGATCCTTGGCCAAAGGCGCGCCATGCAAAGCGCCGGATGATGAACGATGGCCCGGTGCAAATGTTTGCAGACAAGCTGAAACCGGGCGGCGAATTTCGCTTTGGCACCGACCATGCTGTATATCTGCGCCACGCCTTGATGGTGATGCGCAAGCATTCCGACAAGTTTGAGTGGCTGGTCGAGGGGCCTGACGATTGGCAAAACCGTCCCGGCGGATGGAACGAAACGCGCTATGAGAAAAAAGCGCGCGAAGTGTTCAAACACGAGGTTTGGTATTTTAGGTATCGGCGGGTGTAGGCGTTAACCCACGACCCCCGCGCTCGCCAGAACCGCTAGCGTCAGCACATCGGGTGCAAGCGCTGTCATAGGCACGATTTGAACCGGTTTTTCCATGCCGATCATCATTGGGCCTATGGTCGCGTCCCCGCCAAGCTCACGCAGCAATTTCGCCGACAGATTGGCCGATTGCAGCCCCGGCATAATCAGCACATTGGCCGGGCCTGACAGGCGGCTGAAAGGATAGAGCTTCATCACTTTTTCATTCAGCGCGGCATCGGGTGCCATCTCGCCTTCATATTCAAAGCCCGGGTCCTCTGAGTCCAAAATCGCCACAGCATCGCGGATATTATCAAGCCATCTGCCCGATGGATTGCCAAAGGTGGAATAAGACAAAAACGCAACGCGAGGCTCATGCCCCATCCGGCGCGCAACAGCGGCGGTTTCCTTGGCAATATGCGCCAGTTGAGGGGCCGTTGGCCGCTCATTGATCGTGGTGTCGGCCATGAAGGTCGTATGGTTCTTGCCGATCATCATATGGATGCCAAACGGCAGTGCATTGGGCTTTGGCTCAAGCACCATATTAATTTCGCGCGCGGTTTGCGCAAAAGTGCGGGTGAGGCCGGAAATCATCCCCTCGCCATGGCCCAGAGCCACCAATAGCGCCGCGAACACGTTACGCTCCTGATTGACCATCCGGCGCACATCTCGCTCCGTGTATCCTTTGCGCTGCAGCTTAGCATAAAGGAAATCAACCATGGCAGGCACATGCTC
>CALFEA010000312.1 GCA_937950385.1 uncultured Altererythrobacter sp.
CAATCAAGTGCTGGTCAAAATGGAAGCCGCGCCGATCAACCCATCGGACCTTGCCATCCTTGCCAGTGCAGCCGATTTTGAAACGGCGGAATATTCGCCCGGCAAAGTGGTCGCAAAAATGCCAGAGCCGTTCTTGAGCGGGCAAAAAGCTCGCCACGGCCAACGCCTGGAAGCGGGCAATGAAGGCGCCGGCACAGTCGTCGCCACCGGCGATAGCGATATGGCGAAAGCCCTGATGGGGCAGCGCGTTGCTTGCGTCCCCGGCCATGCCTTCAGCCAATATGCAATTGCCGATGCGATGATGTGCTTGCCATTGGGCGACCATTCATCAGAGGCTGGCGCATCCAGCTTCGTCAATCCGATGACCGCACTCGCCTTTGTCGAAACCGCCAAGGCCGAGGGGCATGATGCGATTGTCCATCTGGCCGCGGCATCCAACCTTGGTCAAATGCTCAACAAAATCTGTCTCGAAGACGGCGTGAAATTGGTCAACATTGTGCGCAAGCAGGAACATGTTGAGCTGCTGAAAGCGGCCGGTGCGCAGCATGTCGTGAATTCATCCGATGATGATTACATGACACAATTGCGCGCCGCGATTGATGCAACCGATGCCTATCTCGGCTTTGATCCCATCGGCGGCGGACAGTCCGCTGACGGCGTATTGAAAGCGATGGAGCAAGTCGCGGTTTCCAAAATGACGGAATATTCACGCTATGGCGCGAACCAGCAGAAGAAGATCTATCAATATGGCCGCCTTGATCTGGGCCCAACGATCCTGACGCCAAGCTACGGTCTGCAATGGTCAATCGCTGGCTTTTTGCTGACGCCGTTCTTGGCCAATGCTGGTATGGAAACCGTTGTTCGGATGCGCACGCGGGTTGTGCAAAATCTCGGCACGACATTCGCCTCAAACTATAAAGCGAAGGTCAATCTGGAAGAAATGCTGACGAAAGAAGCGATCAGCGATTACCGCCAGATGAAAACCGGCGAGAAATATCTGGTTACGCCTTGGAGCTAATCTGATTTGAAATTAAAAGTCCGTTCGTGCTGAGCCTGTCGAAGCATGGGCGGACTTTTCTTAAGTGCTGTGCTAGGTCTTACGTTACCCTTCGACAAGCTCAGGGCGAACGGGTTAGCGGGACATTCTCTCCTCACCTTCCATCAAATTCCATCTGAATGCTGGCAGGGTCGGTAACCCCGCTAGCGATCAGCAATTGCAGCAAAATTCGCGCTTTTTGCGGTGTGAGCGCGCGGCCTGCGACGAAGCGGTTTTCGTCATCCTCCGGCTCGCGGTCGACCAGGCCTTCATCCAAGCGGCTGGCGCGAACCACGGGCATGCCATCCGCTGCTAACCCAGCCAAGGCGCGGCGCACCGCTTCCGGCATATTTCCCTCGCCCGCCCCTGCGACCACCACACCGCGCGTCTGATTTGTGACCAAGCGCGTGACATAGTCAGCCGTCATGCCTGCATGGATCAGTAGGATCGGCACATCCGGCAAATCCGCCTCAAAAACGAAACGCGCATCTTCACCGACACGCCAAGGCGCACCGAACCACTCCAAAGCCGAAGGCGTCACCAGCCCCACCGATTCGCGCGGGAAACCGCGAAATGCCTCTGTCCCGCGCGTTCGGCTTTTGCGCACATCGCGCGCGGCATGCACGCGGTCACTCATCACCACCAAAACCCCGCGCCCCGCCGCCTCTGGATTGCTGGCCACTCGCACCGCATTGGCAAAATTGCGCAATCCGTCATAGCCGACAGCATCCGCTGGCCGCATCGCCCCGACCAGAACCACCGGCTTGTTGGTGGGCAAGGTCATATCGAGCAGAAACGCCGTTTCCTCCGCAGTGTCTGTGCCATGCGTGATGATGACCCCGTCAAATTCATCCGCTTCAAGCGCAGCTAAGCAATGCCGGTGCAATGCAGCCCACACATCGGGGCCCATATCCTCAGAGCCAATATTGGCGATCTGTACGCCTGTGAATTGCGCATCCAGTTTGAGCGCACGCGCGCTGCTTAGGAACTGTTCAATCCCGATTTGCCCCGGCGCATAGTCTGCGCGAGTCGCGCTGCCGGCCATTCCGGCGATCGTGCCGCCAGTGGCCAATACAAGGATTTTGGGGTCGCTCATGAGTTCATCCGATAGGGGCGAAAAAAATTAAAAGCCACATCAGCAATTGATTTTCAAGATTTGCGCGTTAGAAGCGCCTCTTCCAACGAACGGAATGGGCGATTAGCTCAGTTGGTAGAGCATCTCGTTTACACCGAGAGGGTCGGCAGTTCGAGCCTGTCATCGCCCACCATTCCTTCTCCGAGGTATCAAAGGCCGTTTCTACTCACATAAGCAGCGCGGCCTTGTGCATTTCTGCACTACTCTTCCAGAGCTTCCTGAATTTGCGCGATGGCTTCTTCGCTGTCCCATTCATATCCGCCTGCAACGCGGAACACTTCCTCACCTTCTGCGTTGTACAGCACGGTTGTCGGCAGGCTGTCTCCGCCAAAGCCAAAGCCCAACACATTTTGCCGGTCCATCCATGGCTGCAAATTGGCAAAATCATATTTGGCAAAGAATGGCGCAACCGCCTCTGCCCCGGTTAAATCCTGGCTGACAGTCAGCACACGCACATCATCACCCAATTCATCCGCCAGATTGTCGAGCATCGGCATTTCCACCACGCATGGCGCGCACCATGTCGCCCACAGATTGATGAGCACCGGCTCACCTTTCAGCGCGGTTAGATCGAGCGTGCTGCCATCGGTATGCGTCAATTGCGCCGCTGGCATTTGCGTTCCGGCATAGGTCCGGTCGATTGTGCCTGTCAAAAGCTTCTTCTCGCCCGACAAGACCTCCTGTTGTTGCGCCTCTGCCTCACTCGCCCTATCGCATGCGGCAAGTGATAGGCTCAAGCTGAGCGCGATAAACGGCAAACGGAACGGCAGACGGTACGACATGGCAGACTCCAAGCCTTCAGAAGGCAACAGCATGTGGGGCGGTAGGTTCGCAGAAGGGCCTAGCGCGATCATGCGCGAAATCAATGCCTCAATCCCCTTTGACAAGGCCTTGTGGCGGCAAGACATCGCTGCATCCAAGGCGCATGTTGCCATGCTGGGTAAGACCGGCATTGTGACCGCATCCGATGCAGACACGATCACAAGCGGGCTGGACCGGATCGCGGCGGAATATGAAGCAGACGGCGTGCCTGAGGATTGGGATTTAGAAGACATCCACATGACGGTGGAGGCGCGGCTAACTGTATTGATTGGACCGGTCGCTGGCCGCTTGCACACAGCGCGCAGCCGCAATGATCAAGTCGCGACCGATTTCAAACTGTGGGTGCGGGCAGAAATGGACCGGATGGACGATGCTTTGCAATTGTTGCAGCAGGCTTTGGTCAACCGCGCAGATGAACACGCCGCCAGCATCATGCCCGGCTTCACCCATTTGCAAACCGCGCAGCCGGTGACACTTGGCCACCATTTGATGGCCTATTACGAAATGATTCGGCGCGACCGCTCGCGCTTTGCCGATGCCCGGGTGCGCCTCAATGAAAGCCCGCTGGGTTCGGCCGCTTTAGCAGGCACTGGCTTTCCCATCGACCGCGATATGACGGCGGCGGCGCTTGGTTTTGACCGGCCCACCGCCAACAGTTTGGATGCCGTCTCTGACCGCGATTTTGCGCTCGATTTCCTCATGGCCGCTAGCCAATGCGCATTGCATTTGTCGCGTCTGGCAGAGGAATTTGTGATCTGGGCCAGCCAGCCTTTCGGCTTTGTCCGCCTGCCCGATACATTGTCGACCGGCAGCTCGATCATGCCGCAAAAGAAAAATCCAGATGCCGCAGAATTGGTGCGCGGGCATGCGGGCCGCGTTATCGGCTGCGCAACATCGCTGATGATCACGATGAAGGGCCTGCCGCTGGCCTATTCCAAGGATATGCAGGACGATAAGCCGCCCGTGTTTGAAGCTGCGGGCCTGTTGGAGCTCAGCATTGCCGCCATGACCGGCATGATCGCGGATAGCGATTTCAACCCAGAACGCATGCGCGATGCCGCTGAGCAAGGCTTTGCCACTGCGACAGACCTTGCCGATTGGCTGGTGACTGAAGGCGACATCCCGTTCCGCGAGGCGCATCATATCACCGGCGCAGCGGTGAAATTGGCAGAGAAAGAGGGCGTGGCTCTCGATCAATTGTCTTTGAGCGCATTGAAAGATATCG
>CALFEA010000313.1 GCA_937950385.1 uncultured Altererythrobacter sp.
TGACCGCGCGGCTGCCGTTCACCATGTAAAACCCGCTAGGCGCAGTAAAAGCGAGCCGCAATTCTGGGTGAATGAACTGACTGCCCTCAATTACGCCCTGCTTGGGATCATCGCCGTACACAATGCCATCAATCCGCGACAAAAACGTATCACGATTTGTGCGGCCCGTGCCCAGCGGTGCAGCCTTTGCCAAAGCGGATCGAACCCGGCTAGCAGGATCCGGGTGTGTCGAAGCCCACTCCGGGACGCCAGCATTGCCGCGGCCTTGCAATTGCGCATCGAGCGAATTTTGCGCCGCTAGGCTGGCCAAAACTGTACCCATTGCGCGCGGATCATAGCCTGCCTTTTGGAGATATTGGATCCCAAGATCATCGGCCTCTAGCTCCTGACTGCGCGAGAATTTCAGCGTAAGCATTTGCGAGCCTTGGAGCAAAGTCTTGCCCACTTGCTGGCCCAATCCAGTGTCGCCGAGCAATACGCCCGACAAAACTGCCCCGATAACGCCGCCGATCTGATTGCGCTGAGCCCGTTTCTGGCGGCGCTGCGAATGACGAGCGGCCACGTGAGCAACCTCATGACCCAAAACGCCGGCCAATTCCGCCTCATTATTCATCAGGCTAACCAATTGGCGGGTCGAATAGACATAGCCGCCGGGGATCGCGAAAGCATTGTTCACCGAGCTGTTCACCAAGGAAACGGTGAAGCTATCGCGCGCATTGCCGAGACCCGATTGAAAAGCGATATTTTTGCCGACTTGTTCGACATATTGCGCCTGTGGGCCGGTCATGGCCCCGCCAAATTCGGCGAGCAATTTCGGGTGGTTTTCCGCACCGACTTGCGCTTCTGATTGCGTGATCGGGGTTGATGCGCTCGGCACTGCTCCGCCGCCCATACAGCCCGATAAAGCAAGTGCCAGCGGCGCAACGCTCAGCTTGGCGATCAATTTCTTGGATGGTTTCATGGTCTCAATGCCCTCCTACAAGCGCGTCCCGGAAGAATTAGTGCAATAACGCAAAGGCCCCACCAGCCCTATATTTTCAAAGCTCTAGCTTAACGCGTTTTGCTCAATTGTGAATGGCACCCGCCAGAATGCCCCCAGCAACCAACCCAGCGCTTCGCGATAATGCACCGGCTTTCAGCCCAGAAAGGCTTAATTGGCACCCATGGCTAGGAAGCGATCTTCACGCATTCGGCGAACATCATCAGAAGGCATTTCACACAAGGTTTCAAGCTCTTGCACCAAAGTCTTGCCAAGGTTTTGAGCCGCCAAAACCGGATCACGATGCGCCCCACCAACGGGTTCTGGAATAATATGGTCTATCACGCCAAGCCGCTTCAAATGCTGTGCCGTCACTTTCATTGCTTGCGCTGCGTCGGGCGCTTTTTCCGCTGTACGCCATAGGATCGAGGCGCAACCTTCAGGTGAAATCACCGAATAGACAGCATGTTCGAGCATCAAAACACGTTCTGCACTGGCTAGCGCCACAGCGCCGCCGGAACCGCCCTCGCCCACAATCACGCTGACCATGGGAACAGGCAGCGCCAGACACGCCTCGGTTGAGCGAGCAATCGCTTCTGCTTGACCGCGTTCCTCGGCTTCTACGCCGGGAAATGCGCCAGATGTATCGACCAAAGTGACCACGGGAAGACCAAACCGGCCCGCCATTTCCATCAGGCGGATCGCTTTGCGGTAACCCTCGGGCTTACCCATGCCGAAATTGTGCTTGATCCGGCTTTCAGTGTCATTGCCCTTTTCATGGCCAATCAGCATGACTTTGCGTCCATCTAGCCGCGCAAAGCCGCCCATGATGGCCATGTCTTCGCCGTAATAGCGGTCGCCGCCCAGCGGTACGAATTCCTCAAATGTATTCTCAACAAAATCGCGGAAATGCGGACGCTCTGGATGGCGCGCAACCTGCGTCTTTTGCCAGGGTGTGAGAGAGGCGTAAGTGCTTTTCAGTAAGTCAGCGCTTTTTCCCTCAAGCCGATCAAGCTCTGGGCCAATATCCACATCATCACCGTCAGCTGCGCCCCGCAATTCTGCGATGCGGTCTTGAAGCTGGGCAATGGGTTTCTCAAATTCGAGATATGCTGTCATGATCTTTGCGCTAGTCGGATGTTGCGATTTGAGCAAGAGGATGGCGCAAGTTTACCAGCTCAACAAGCCTTGCAGCATCGACATGCGTGTAGATTTGCGTCGTCGCAATATCGGCGTGACCAAGCAGTGTTTGCAGCACGCGCAAATCCGCTCCGCCCTCCAGCAAATGGGTAGCGAAAGCATGGCGCAACACATGCGGGCTGATGCGATTTGGATCAAGGTTAGCGCGCGCAGCTAGCCCCTTCACCAATTGGAAAAGACGCACGCGGGTTAAATGGCTCGTTCTTGAGGGAAATAGAAACTTGCTGTTGGTCGGGCGCAATTCTAGCCAATTTTGCAACGCCTGGCTCGCGCGGTCGCTGACCGGGACCATACGCGCCTGACCGCCCTTGCCCATCACCGTTAAAAAAGGCGCATCACGCGGCACAGCAGCCACTGGCAAAGACACGAGCTCTGTCGCGCGCAAGCCAGAACCATAGAGCATCTCCAGCAGCGCCAATTGCCGCACGCTGGCCGGTTTGCCCGCATGCGCCTCTAGCTCAGCGCGCGCGAATAGTTTTTCAATGTCATCATGGCTGAGCACTTTGGGAAGCGGTCGTTTGGTTGCTGGCCGAGGCAAGCTTGGCGATGGATCATCCTTGCGCCAACCTTCATCCACCGCAAAGCCAAAGAACTGCCGCAAGGCTGAGGATTTGCGCGCCACAGAATTGGGCGCAAGATCAGCCCAAATGTTCGATAATTTTGCTACAGCATCGCGGTCGGCTCCCGCCAAATCGCCAATCGCAGCCTCGGCGCCTTCCAAATCGCGCCGATATGCTGCCAGCGTATTCGCCGCTGCACCGCGTTCGGCGGCCAGCATGTCCAAAAACGCTTCTACGGCGGCCGCCATTAGCTGCGCGCGATTGCCTCTGCAGCGATCATCCGCGCCTCTGCCGACATACCCACCTGATTGAGCGCCGATACGATATGATAGAGGTATAGCGGGGTCATTTGCGACCAATCATTGCCCTGCATGCCTAAGCCCGCCAGCATCGCGACCAGCCCAGCATTACGGTACTGCGCTGCGGCATCAATATTGCGGCTCCATTTGGTTTGGCGACTAAGATTGAGCTCAAGCTCCTCGGTCAGCGGCGCAATATCTGCCTGAGCGACCCGGCCAAGGCCAGCCAGCCCAGCGAGCAGGAACTTTGATTTGCGCTGCGCATCGCTGTCATCATTTCCGAAGAAATCTTCTATATCCCCAGCAGCAATCGGAAGCTGCGGACTATCTGTGCCTAGCGCTATCATCGCCCAAGCATCGCCTCCGGTTTCCACCACAGAACTCCAGGCGGCGGCATCGCGGTCAAGGCCCGCAGTCAGCATGGATGCGATGAGCGGCGCCGCGTCATCTGCAAGCGCCTCTGATGCCGGGATACGCGCCGCGGCATAGGCTGTCATAACATAACGGCCATATTCACCAGAATTGCTTTCCGGTTCCTCGCCATTCCAAAGCGCGCGCATCGCGGTAACACGCTCAGCAGGATCGCTAGCCACATAAGCTTCGCGCAATTGACGGGATAGCGCAGCTGCACTCCCTTCAACCGCCGAATTGGCATAAATCTGGCTAAACAAATCGACCATCGCGCGGCTCGACAGAATACCGTCACGCGCAGCCCGCGTGGAACCTCTTGCTCGCAAGCCTAAGGAAACCATCGGGGCCGTGGCCCAAATGCGTTGGTAATAGGGGCCCGCATCGCCGATTAGGCTATCTGGAATTTCTTGTCCGACCGCATTGGCAAGCGCAAATCGCCAAGGCGTCAATTCCTCAACGCCCTCCCACTCAACATTGACCGCTTGACGCCCGCGGCCTGCCGCTCCTGCGAACCGCTGCGCCAGCAACAAATCGATCGCGGGAGCCTCTTCTTTATCAAGCGCACGGTCGAGCTCGCGGATACCGCCGCTTACCTCGCCAGTATAAGCGCGGCAAATCGACTTGAGCATGGTCCATGTGGTATCGTCACGTTCACTCTTGCCGAGCCGTACCGTGGGACATGCCCCAAGAATGTCAGCCGAACCGAGATACGCATCAACGCCTGCATCATTCAGCGCATTGTCCCAATTGCGCGTGTCGACTTCTTGTACCAAAGCTCGAGCAGCTTGATGCTCCCCCATCCGATTGAGCAAAGCCGCACGCATTGCGGTGAACTCAATCTGGTTCATACCATCAGGTGATGCCATGCGGCTAAGCAGAGCCTTGCGCAGCATGATGTGGCCCCAGCGCGACACAAAGCGCCCCTTGGTCCCTTCTAACGCGGCCTTCACCAATGACGCAGGCTGATTGGTAAGCGAAGCTGCCGGGACGCCGCCTTCTTCTGTAGAGATCACCCCAACCTCGGCCAATGAACGGCGCGCGGCGGGCGGCATGTCATAACGCGGCTTTAGACCGAGCAATTGGTCCAGTTCATCAACCGACATCGCCTCCAACTCGCGTAAGGATGGCAAGCGCGAAGAAACGACATTGGCAGATGACGATGAACTGCTCGATGATCTTGGTGCAGTAGACGAAGAAGAACCGCTTGACGGTGCAGCCTGAACAACTGGCCGCGAAACAGAGCCCGAAGGCGCGCTGCTTTGTCCGCCCGATGGCTGCGATTGTGTAGGCGCAGCTGCGGGTGCAGGAGCCGGTGCGGGCGCTGGGGCCGGAGCAGGCGCTGGCGCTGGCGCAGGATCGTCAAACCCAGGCGGCAGCAGCGATTCCTGCGCGGCAACAAAACTTGCGCCCAATGCGAGCAATCCGGCACCGCTCAATGCTACCCAACGCTTCACTGTACGCCTCCTGATTGACCGGTAGGCACTGTCAAAGGTTGGACAATCGTGTGCAATGCCTCTTCACCGCCATCAAACCATGCGAGAAACACAATGCTCAACAATAGCAGAACCATCAGCGTCAAAACACGTCCCTTATTTTTCATCGACGACCCCGTGTTGTTGGGGGATTCGTTTGATTTGTCATCAACTTCCATATTGCATGGCGCCCTACCCTATCTATAGGCTTCGGCACAATGGCACAAACCGCACCCACCTTGAGTTCCACTGAAATCGCAAAAATTGCAGAGCGTTTGAACCGCGCGCGCAAACCAATTGTGCTGGTTGGATTGATGGGCGTGGGCAAGTCCACGGTGGGCCGAAAGCTTGCTGCAATGCTTGACCGTGACTTTACCGACGCAGATGGCGAGATCGAATTGGCTGCCCAGCGCAGTATCGCCGAAATCTTTGAGGAGTTTGGCGAAGACTATTTCCGCGATGGGGAGCGCCGCGTGATTGCTCGGCTAATTCTCGAACAGCGCGGAGTAATTGCGACAGGCGGCGGTGCATTTGTAGACGATGAGACACGCTCGCTAATCTTGGACGAGGCGATTTCGGTATGGATTGACTGCTCGGTTGAGACTTTGGTGGAGCGCACCTCACGCAAAAATACACGCCCTTTGCTAAAAACCGGCGATCCGCATCAAATCTTAAGCGAGTTGTCGCAGGCACGCGAACCCTTCTATAGCCAAGCGCAGATACGGGTAGAAAGCATGGACGGCCCGCATGAAAACACTGCCATGCGCATTATCGAAGGGCTAGACCAATGGCTGTAATCCCCGTCGCCTTGGCCGGCCGCGAATATGAAGTTCGAATTGCTAGCGGATTGCTGAAAAATTGCGCCGAGGAAGCCGCAGCGTTCTTACGCAAAGATATCGTGCCGGTTGTTACCGATGAAAATGTTGCACGGCATTGGCGTGATACTGTTGAGGCATCCTTGGCCCAAAAGGGCAAAACCGCCACTTGGCATGTAGTCGAGCCGGGCGAAGGCGCAAAAAGCTGGAGCGGGCTTGAGGCGCTCACCGATTGGCTGCTGGCTCAAGGCGTCGAGCGCGGCGATCATGTGCTCGCG
Organism: uncultured Altererythrobacter sp.; assembly: GCA_937950385.1. Classification (GTDB taxonomy): domain Bacteria; phylum Pseudomonadota; class Alphaproteobacteria; order Sphingomonadales; family Sphingomonadaceae; genus Erythrobacter. The sequence continues at coordinate 6,015 of CALFEA010000313.1, forward strand.
CTGGGCGGCGGAGTTGTGGGCGATTTGACCGGATTTGCCTGCTCTGTGCTCAAACGCGGCTGCGGCTTTGTGCAGATACCCACTACATTGCTTGCTCAAGTGGATAGCTCGGTTGGCGGCAAAACCGCAATTAACACAGGCGCTGGCAAGAATTTGATCGGAGCATTTCACCAGCCCTCGTTAGTGCTGGCAGACTTAGATTGCCTCGAGACGCTGCCGCCGCGTGAAATGCGGGCTGGCTATGCCGAGGTTATCAAATACGGCATTTTGGGCGATGCGGAGTTTTTCACATGGCTGGAGGCAATGGGGCCGCGCGTAATCGCCCGGGATCCCGAAGTGCTTGAAATGGCGGTCGCGAACTCAGTAGCGGCAAAAGCCCGGATCGTGGCCGAGGATGAGCGCGAACTTTCCGGCACTCGCGCACTGCTGAATTTAGGTCATACCTTTGGCCATGCGCTTGAAGCGGAAACGGGCTTTTCAGACAAATTGCTGCACGGCGAAGGCGTAGCCATTGGAATGGTATTGGCAGCCCGCTATTCAGTACGGCGCGGCGAAATTGGCGATGATGTAACAGCGCGCATTACCCGCGCTATTCATGCGGCCGGATTGCCCACCGAAGTGACCGATCTCAATCTCGCCTGTAATGGCCAAACTCTCGCCGATCACATGGCGCATGATAAGAAAATGGACGCAGGTACATTGCCCTTCATCCTGCTGCACGCCTTGGGAGAAGCCTATCTTGCTCGTGATGTCGAGCTAGCGGATGTCGCTGCCTTTTTGGGTGAGCAGGTCGCCAGCTAGGGGTTATTCCATCTCCAGAATAACCGCATCCACTGCTAGGCTTTCGCCTTCTGCCGCATTGATGACTGCAATTTTCCCCTCTTTTTCAGCGCGCAAGATGTTTTCCATCTTCATCGCCTCAACGGTGGCAAGCGGCTGACCGGGCTGAACATCTTCGCCCTCGCCCACATGCAGCTTCACCAATAGACCCGGCATTGGGCAGATCAGCATCTTGGACAGATCCGGCGGGATCTTTTCAATCATATGCTCAGCCAATGGCGCAACGTCTGCGGGCAAAACCAACGCTTCATGGCTCGCACCGCGCGTAGTGATAACCCAGCGTACGCCCTTGCGTTCAACCTGAACGCCCATCGCATTGTCGCCGCTAACCTGCGCAGAATGCA
>CALFEA010000314.1 GCA_937950385.1 uncultured Altererythrobacter sp.
ATCGCTTTACACATCAGAGCGGATCAGCATCCAAGCGCGCGATGGCACGATGGTTCCGGTTAGCATTGTGCGCCGCAAGGATCGGCCCGCTGGCGGCCCGCTGCATCTCTATGCTTACGGAGCATATGGTTATGCCGTGCCCCCTGGTTTTTCTACCACGCGCCTCAGCCTCGTTGATCGCGGCTTTGCCTATGCCATCGCCCATATCAGAGGCGGCGATGATTTGGGCCGGCGCTGGTATCTGCAAGGCAAATTGAACGAGCGGACCAACACTTTCAACGATTTCGTCGACGTAGGCCGCGGCCTGATCGACAAAGGCTACACCGCAGAGGGCAAAATTACAGCCAGCGGCGGCTCTGCTGGCGGCGAGTTGATGGGCGCGGTCATCAATCAAGACCCTGCGCAATATGGCGCGGTTGCAGCCCATGTGCCGTTTGTTGATGTGCTCAGCACGATGCTTGATGAAAGCTTGCCGCTGACGCCGGGCGAATGGCAGGAATGGGGCAATCCCATCCTCGATAAGCAGGCGTTCGCCTATATGCTCAGCTACTCGCCATACGATCAGGTGAAGGCGCAAGCCTATCCGCCATTGCTGGTTACTGCAGGCCTGAACGATCCGCGCGTAACCTATTGGGAGCCAGCGAAATGGGTCGCCAAATTGCGCGACACCAAGACAGACGACAATATCCTGCTGCTGAAGACCAATATGGGTGCAGGGCATGGCGGCAAATCGGGCCGGTGGAATTCGCTTTATGAAACAGCCGAAGAGTTCGCGTTCTTCTTGTGGCAAATGGGCCTGACGGATGAAGCGGAGGGCGAGTGAACGATTGAGCGCACGCCAGATATTGGAAATTGCGGTTTGCATATGCGCCGCGGTTTCGGTGCTGGCTTGGGTGTCTGGTGGTATCGAGGCCTTGCTGATTGCAGGGCCGTTGGCCATCATAGGGATGTTGCTCGCCATCTTTGGAATGCTGAAATATAAGGCCTGGTGGCTTTTTCTAACGCTAATTGTGTTTGCATGGCCTTCATACGTATGGGGCACGATGTTTTACCAATGCTCGTTTGGCAATTGCTTATGACCACTCGTTTCACTCAGATTTTCACCGCTGAGCCGCACCACATTGACGAGCTGGGCCATGTGAACAACACGGTCTGGCTTGGCTGGGTGCAGGATATCGCCACGTCTCATTGGGAGGCGGCGGCGGATCCGGCCCATGTCGAGAGCTTTATATGGGTCGTGATTCGCCACGAGATTGATTATCGCGGCAATATTGCGGTGGGCGAAAGCGTGACCGGCACAACATGGATCCTTGATCCGGCAAAAGGCGCAAAGTCGGATCGCTGCGCCGAATTTTGCAATGATGCAGGCAAAGTTCTCGTCAGCGCCCGCACCACTTGGGCGATGCTGGATAAAGAAACCCACCGGTTGGTGCGCGTGCGGCCCGATGTAATGGCACCTTTCCAAGCGGGTTAGTGGCATAAGTAAATAACCGGCACGCTTTGTCACAAAACTGTCGTTTAAGCCTTTTAACTGCGGTGCAAGTTCAAAAGGACGATTCTGAAGGGAATGACCGCAAATGACACGTAAGTTCGCTCTTATTGCATCTGTCAGCCTAGCATCGCTAGCTGCGCCTGCTTCAGCGCAAGATGCCGCCGTTCTCCAAGCCGAAATGGCGGAAATGCGCGCGCAAATGGCAGCAATGGCTGAGCGTATGAATGCGCTTGAGGCAGAATTGGCTCAGGTTGATGCTGAGGCGGAAACGGCCAGCGCGCAGGCAGCAACCGCAACTATTATGGCAGAGAATGCTGTGACAGCGGCGCAGGATAAGCTAGCCTCGCAAGTCGCCTTTAAAGGCATGCCGGAAATCAAAGCAGATGGCGGTTGGAGCTTCAAACCCCGCGGCCGACTGCAATATGATGCGGGTATTGTCAGCGCACCCGATGGTGCAGGCGATGATGGTTTTGGTAGCGAAGCGCGCCGCGCGCGTTTAGGTGCCTCAGGAAGCATCCCTGGCGGTTTTGGCTATAAGGTAGAGCTGGATTTCGCAGGCAGCGATCTGACCGTCACCGACGCGATCATCACTTATAAGGATGATGGCTTGAAAGTGACTGCTGGTCATTTCAACACTTATCAGGGTTTGGAAGAGCTCACCAGCAGCGTCCACACCACATTCCTAGAACGCGCCGCCTTTACCGATGCGTTCGGGTTTGAACGCCGCGTCGGTTTGGGTGTGGAATATAAGACCGGTGATGTGCTGCTTCAGGGCGGTCTGTTCTCCGACAATATGGATGATCTTTCCAATAAGAATTGGAGCGCGGATGGACGCGCTGTCTTTATGCCGAAGATGGGCGACACCCAGCTGCATCTCGGCGGCTCAGTGCACTACACTGGCCTCGAAGCGGGTAGTACTAAGCGTTACCGTCAGCGCCCCTTGGTCCATTTCACCTCTGATCGCCATGTGAACACCGGCAATTTTGCTGCCGAATCAGAGCTTGGTTTGGGGCTCGAAGCGGCAATTATCGCCGGACCATTCCACGCGCAGGCAGAAACATTCTGGCAAAAAGTCGATACTCCAGTGGGCGTCGCCAATCCGACCTTTTTCGGTGGCTATGCCAGCGTTGGTTATTACCTGACCAAGGGTGATACGCGCGGCTATAAAGGCGGCGTATTTGGCCGGGCAAAGCCCGCCAATCCGGTTGGCGAAGGCGGCATGGGTTCGGTCCAAGTCAATCTGCGCTATGACCGGCTCGACCTAAATGATGCTGGCATTTTGGGCGGCACGCAGGATGGCTATTTCGCCTCGATCGCGTGGAAGCCGACTGATTACACCATGCTTTTGCTAAACTATGGTCGTCTCGACTATAGTGATGCAGCTTTGACAGCTACCAATGGCGACACAGATTACAGCGTCGATGTTCTAGGCATGCGCGCCCAAATTGATTTTTAAGCTTTCGAAATTTTGCTTTCAGACAGGAACAAACAGATGAAAATGACTAAGACAATTGCATTGGCGACAATCGCTACGCTTGCACTAACAGCATGCGGTGGCTCTGGCGGCAGCGGCGGCGGCACGCGGGATTCGATCCGCGCTGTAGGCTCATCCACCGTGTTTCCTTTTGCCAAAGCGGTTTCAGAAAGCTTTGCCCGCGCCAATCCAGAAATGAATTCGCCGCTGATCGAATCCACTGGTTCTGGTGGCGGGATCAAATTGTTCTGCTCTGGTGTCGGAGCTGACAAGCCTGATATGGCCAATGCTTCCCGCCGGATGAAGCCTTCTGAATTTGAAAGCTGCTTGGAAAATGGCGTCACTGATGTGGTGGAATTGCAAGTCGGCCTTGACGGAATTGCTTTTGCTTCGGCCAAAGGCGGCATCACGATGAATTTGACGCCAAAGATTGTTTATGAAGCGCTGGCGGCTTCGCCCTATGGCGGTGAGCAAACAGCCAAGAACTGGTCAGACGTTGACGCGTCACTGCCGAATGAGCCGATCTTTGTGTATGGCCCTCCTTCTACATCGGGCACACGCGATGCGCTGAAAGAATTGGTGCTAGAAGCAGGCTGTGACACCAACCCAGAAATGAAAGCTTTGAAAGAGGCCGACAAGGATAAGCACACGCAAGTCTGCACCGAAGTGCGCAGCGATGGCGCCTATGTTGACCAAGGCGAGCAAGACAATCTGATCGTTCAAAAAATCGGCAATTCACCCAAATCAATTGGTGTGTTTGGTTTCTCTTATCTCGAAGAAAACGCTGATAAAGTTACCGGCTTGCCGATGAACGGTGTCGACCCAACCTATGCCAATATCTCCGACTTTTCGTACCCCGGTGCGCGTCCGCTTTATGTCTATGTGAAGAAAGCCCATGTCGGTGTGATCCCGGGCATTGAAGGTTTCTTGGCGGAATGGGTTAAGAGCTGGAAAAAAGATGGCCCGTTGGCGGAAATTGGCCTTGTGGCATCACCCGATGATGTCATGGCGGCTAACGAAAAAGCTGCGACAGAATTGACCACGATCACAGCCGAAGATCTGGCAAAATAAACGCGCGCTTCGGCGCTCGCATTAAAGAGGCGGGAGCGGCTATGATGGCTGCCTCCCGCCTTTTTGTAGTGGGTTAAGCCTGCTCGCGGCGCTTTTTCAAAATTCCTTCGGTGCGGGTGAAATCGCCCGGATTATCAACATCAATCGGCGCATCGGCATAGGGCATGCTGATGATCTTGAGGGATAGATTCCAGCGTTTAGACAGATGATCTGCAAGGCCCTGAACCGACGCCAGACGGAATTTGTACATCACCATAACCGCAAGGCCAAAAGCCTTGAGAATGCGCATAGGCCGCTTGCCAAATTGGCCGCCTGTTTCAAACACTTTCGCAGCCTTAACCGCAGCCGGTGTTAGCGCGGCATAGAGGTTGCAGCTGGACCAGCCGCCATCTTTCAATTCGTGAAAGGCGCGTTTGCCGTCGGGGTAAGCCTCTAGAATGGTGGCCGCAGGCGTCATCGCGACCGCGCCGTCGAGCTGTTGGTTGAGAATTGAGCGGCAGAAATGGTCAAACATCTCCGTGGTGTGCAACGCATTATCGCCAGTTGATACGACGAGAGGGTAGGGCGCCTCAATTGCTTCCACTGCCCCGTTGATGCTGGCAAACAAATTTTCGCCAGCGGGTATAAAATGGACGCGGCCTTGGTCCATTAATCCCGAAACATAAGGGATCTGACGCAGGATATCTTCGCGCTCGATTGAGATATGAATATCGCCAGCATAATTGCTCGCGGCGATTTCTCTGACAACGCGCTCAAGCATGATCACGCTATCGATTTCGACGAGGCATTTGTGGCTTTTGCCCTGCAATGCGGCCACGGCATCTTCAGGCCCGGCTCGGCTCGCAGCCAAAATCAGAACTGTGACTGTGTCTGTATGATCGCCGGTCTCTGCCATGCTTTCCTCAATCATTCGGGCCGCTCTGGACCGCTTTTGGTTAGCCCTTAATTGGGCTGCATTGCGCGTGTTAGGTGCGCGATAGGCGATGCTGCGTCAAGTTTGGCCAGTTGCGCCGTTAGCGCGTCTGTCTGGGCCCTGCCCCCTGCCGCATCAAGGCAAGTCAGCAATTTAGCCCAGATTTGCGCATCCGTCATCGGCACCGCTTTGCTGCCGATTGGCATGGGAATTGCGACTTCCAATCGCTCGCCATTCGTCAATGTAATATGCACCTGTGTGGGGAAATCGCTTTCCAATTTCTCGACATATTCCTTGGTGATTTTGGGCATAAGCGCGCGCACTTCTGCCCGCTGAACCGCCGCATCAGTGTAATCCAAAAGCCCGATTTCTTGTCCGAGCATCGCGGCGGCAAGGCTGTATTCCAAACTGAATTTCGCCTGTGCAGGTGTCTGCGGATTGTCATGCATCAAATTGCGCAAATGCGCCGCCGGTGCGCGCACGAGCACAGTGTCGATCTGATCTGCGCCAAGATTGTGCTCTTCCATCAGGCCCAGCAAACCATCCAATGCGCGGTGAAGGCTGCCGCAATTGGGATAGCGCTTTACCTTCAGCCCATGCTCCAAAATGTGCGGCGGGCTTCCGATAGAGGCGGTGTCAAAGCGCATGGTTTGGCCATGCTCTGCTGTACCCTCCATTGTAACCGCTAGGTCATCGACATCGCTGCCAACCATCAGCCAGCGCAGACCATTTTCCCCGTCCAGAGTGTTGCTGCCTGCGGTGATGCCTGCGCGGGCAAACAGCGCGGCCTGCACCCCGCCCGCAGCCGCAAGGCCTGCATGCAGCGGCTTTGTATCGGATCCAAACTGGCTCATGAAACCGCCTGCCATACTGGTGGAAAGCGAGATCGCATGGGCTGCCTGCTCGCCATTCAAATGCAGCATTCTGGCGCATCCTGCTGCTGCGCCAATCGCGCCCAATGTACCGGTGGCATGCCAACCCCGACTTCGGTGGAAAGGGTTCACAGCTTGGCCAACCATTCCCATGATTTGCAGGCCCACGATATAACCATCGAGCAGATCAGCGATTGTCGCATCCTCCGCATCGCCGATTGCCAGCAATGCAGGCACGAGAACGGCAGAGGCATGGGCCTTTGCGGGGTCAAAATTGTCGTCAAAATCCAGCGCATGGGCCGCTGTGCCATTGTAAAGCGCGGCCATTGGCGCGGGCACGGTCTCGCTTCGCATGACGGCATGGCAAGGCCCGCTGCCCCAGGACGCCACCACAGGCCATAGCTTTTCCGGTGCGCTATCATGGGCGCCTGCCATCATGCAGGCAATGGTGTCGATCACGCATCTCCGCGCCAAATGCAAAGCGTCTTCCGACCAATCGCCGCGCGGCGTTTCACCTATCCATTGGCCGTATGCATTTAGCGGAGACATATCCTAAAGCGGATTGCCGTCTTGATCGCGGAAGATTTCGCGGCGACCGACATGATTGGCGGGGCCAACCAGCCCTTCGCTTTCCATCCGCTCAATCCATTTCGCCGCCGTATTATAACCCACGCCCATTTGGCGCTGGAGCCATGAGCCCGAGGCTTTCTGGTTCTCAATCACGATCTGGCAGGCTTGGCGGTATTTGCGCTCTTCGGGATTGTCGGAGGCGGTCAGCTCATCTTCAAAGTTCAAACCGCCGCCATCTTCGGGCTCTTCGGTGACCGCATCGACATATTCCGGCTTGCCCTGAGAGCGCCAGTAATCGGCGACTTCCTCAACCTCTTCATCGGATACGAACGGCCCGTGGACGCGGACCATTGCGCCGGTATTGGGCTTATACAGCATATCGCCTTTGCCCAGCAGCTGCTCTGCGCCTTGCTCACCCAGAATGGTGCGGCTGTCGATCCGGCTGGTGACTTTAAAGCTGATGCGGGTCGGCAAGTTTGCTTTGATCACACCAGTGATCACATCAACCGATGGGCGCTGCGTTGCCATAATAAGGTGGATACCGGCAGCACGTGATTTCTGGCTGAGGCGCTGAATCAGCACTTCGATTTCCTTGCCGATGGTGACCATCAAATCGGCAAGTTCGTCGACGATCAAAACGATGAGCGGCAGAGCTTCGTAATCGAGCTGTTCTTCCTCGAACATTTCCTCGCCCGTATCAGGGTCAAAGCCCGTTTGAACGCGGCGACCCAGCGGTGTGCCCTTGGCAGCAGCGGCGGTCACTTTCTCGTTGAAATTGCCGATATTGCGCGAGTTGACCGAGGACATCATGCGGTAGCGCCGCTCCATCTCCTCAACCGCCCATTTCAGCGCGCGCACGCTCTTATGCGGCTCTGTCACCACGGGGCTGAGCAGATGCGGAATATCGTCATAGCTTTTCAGCTCGAGCACTTTGGGATCGATTAGGATCAAGCGGCATTCGGCTGGCGTAAAGCGATAGAGCAGCGAGAGCAGTATGGTGTTAAGGCCAACCGATTTACCCGAACCGGTAGTGCCTGCGACCAGCAAATGCGGCATTGCGGCAAGGTCAGCGACAATCGGTTCACCGGCAATATCCTTGCCCAAAATGATCGGCAGCGCGCCGGTCGCATCGGCAAAGTCTGCGCATTCAGCCAGCTCTTTAAACACCACCATTTGCCGGTCCGCATTGGGCAGCTCAATACCCATCACAGTCTTGCCGGGAATGGGCGAGACGCGCGCAGAAATCGCGCTCATATTGCGGGCGATATCCTCGGCCAGACCAATCACGCGGCTGGCTTTGATACCGGGGGCCGGCTCCAGCTCATACATGGTCACAACAGGGCCGGTGCGAACGGCGGTAATCTCACCCTTCACATTGAAATCGTCGAGCACATTTTCGAGCAAGCGCGCATTGCGTTCCAGCGCCATTTTATCAAGCGCAGGCACTTGATTGGCGGGAGGATCGGTCAACAGGTCCAGACTAGGCAAAGTGTAAGTCGCGAACATATCGCGCTGTTTCGCCTTGGGCATTTGTGCCTTTTTGGGCGGCTTTGTCGGATCGCTGATTTCCGGCGGGCGGCGCTTGTGCTCAATGATTGGCGGCGCGTCATCAGCTGCGCCGGCGGCTATTTTCCGAGGTTTATCACGCAGCGGTATGTCTTGCGTACCATCACGGGCAAGCAAACCGCCCGTATTGTCCTCCACCACAGTCCCGCGCCCGCCGCGAATCCAGCGGATCGCTTTGCTGGCAAAAATCGGGAGGGTTAATAGGCCGCGCCAGTCAATTGCGAATACGCGGGTCAGCAAGATAACTCCGCCTGCAAGGCTGGCCACGCCAAGCCCCAGAACAATCCAACCTGACGCGCCTTCGCCAAAACGCGCCGCAATCGCTTCAATCGCGGCTGCGCCCAGCAGGCCCGACATACCGCCCATTTGCGCAGGAAGCGTGCCGCCCGGTCCCTCGAATGCGAGCGCCAACACCGTGCCGAGCAAGACAATCGCCAGCAGCAATAGTCCAAGTGGCCGCCACCAGCGGGTGGTTTGCTCAAACTCGCTATTCTCGTCCTCATCTTCAACATTGCTCCACAGCTTGCGCGCAGAAATGTAGAGCAGCGGCAGCAGCAAAATTGCAGGTATTCCAAACAGATACAGAACACGGTCAGCCGCCCATGCCCCGTTCATGCCCATCCAATTGCGCACATCATCGCCCGATGCCGCAGTGGAAGGCGAGGGGTCTGTTTGCGTATAGCTGACGATGGAGAGCGTTAGGAACACCAGCAGGCCGAACAGGACAACTGCGCCGGTCATTTGCAAAGCGCGGCTCATGGAGCGGCGAAATGCTGCGCGCCAATCGGCTTTGCCTGTGGGAATCGATTTGTTGCTGTTCATCGCTCGCGACGCCATGGGGTTTGTCTCCTGAAATCACCATGAATCCAAGGGGACTCCCGCGTCAAGAGGGGATCGATGAGTGTACTCTAACCGCTAAGGCCATCAATCGCGGCCCATCGCTCCCATTTCAGCGCCTTTGCCTTGGCCGCATCCATTCCGCCCAGGGCAATAATTGGTACAGGAGATAGCTTGGCGAGCATCCGAAAACGCGCCGCGCCTAGCACTGGCTCCCCGGGATGGGAGGTGGTTGGAAAGACTGGCGAAAGCAATATAGCGTCAGCGCCTTTCCTGCCTGCTTGCGCAATTTCGGAGGGGTTATGCGCGGTTGCCAATTGGATCAAACCGCGCCGTTTTGGCGTTAATGAAAGCGGCGCGCCATATATGCCATGAGCGCCCCATTCTCGCGCCGTTTGCGCACTGTCTGCCAAAACAAGCATGTGATCTCGGCTTTGGCCTCGCCGTCTCAAAGCCTCAAAACGGGCCCATCTGGCGGCGTCATCCAAGTGATAATGCCGGTAAATAAAGCCCGAACCACGCGGCAAATTGTCCAGCGCGCGTTCCAAAACCGCATCATTGCGCTCATCAGAAATCAGCCAAATTTTCGGGAGGGACTGGTGTTGCCGCATCGCTTGGTTATAGCGTAGCGCCCATGGAAAGCACACCCAGTTCATTGCTCGAAAATGTCCACGCGCAGATCGCCCGCGCTTGCAAAGCAGGTCGCCGGTCGCCTGATGATGTGATGCTGATCGCGGTCAGCAAAACGCATCCCGCAGGGCGGATCACGCCTTTGGTTGACGCTGGTCAGCGCGTTTTTGGCGAAAACCGCGTGCAAGAAGCGCAGGAGAAATGGCCTGCTCTGATAGAGCAATATCCCGATATTGA
>CALFEA010000315.1 GCA_937950385.1 uncultured Altererythrobacter sp.
CGCCTGCGCCCAATACGCCGATAGTGTTCATGCTTTTACTCCTGCGCCGCGCGCGGCTTGTGCTTGCGGATCAAGCGGCCACCGCGGACGCGCGGCAAAATCAAGCGCATCAAATTGCCCCAGCGCAAGCCGCTCGCATCCAGCCCATGCAATCATCGCAGCATTGTCTGTGCACAGCGCCAAGGGCGGCGCGCAAAAGCGCATATTATGCTGCGTCGCCAAAGCTTCCAACGCGCCGCGTATCGCCTGATTGGCGGCCACTCCGCCTGCCACCACTAATGCGGGTGCGGAATGGTGGGAGAGCGCTTTGCGAAGCCGGTCGAGCAGGCAATCAATCGCCGCCTGCTGGAAACTCGCGGCCAGATCGGCATTACTATGATCGCCCGATTGATGGACGCGGCTGACTGCGCTTTTAAGGCCAGCAAAACTAAAATGCGGCTCTTTTGATCCTTTGAGCGGACGCGGCAAAGGCACGACTTGCGGATCGCCCTGCAATGCCAATTTCTCAACCGCAGGTCCGCCGGGATAGCCTAGGCCCATGATCTTGGCGCTTTTGTCAAAAGCCTCACCCAAGGCATCATCAATCGTGGTCGCAAGGCGCTTATATTGGCCTACACCCTCGACCAGCAAAATCTGGCAATGACCGCCCGAAACCAGCAGCAGCATATAGGGAAATTCGAGAGTGGGATCAGCAAGGCGCGGAGAAAGTGCGTGGCCCTCAAGGTGATTGATTGCCAGCAATGGCGTATCCGATGCCATCGCCAGCGCCTTCGCACTGACCAGGCCCACCATCACCCCGCCAATCAAACCGGGCCCAGCGGTGGCAGCAATCGCATCGCAATCAGCAAGGCTCGCGCCTGCATCATTCATCACATCAGCTAGCATAGGCGCAATCCGCTCAGCATGGGCGCGGGCGGCGATCTCTGGGACAACGCCTCCATAGGGCGCGTGTTCCTCTATTTGGCTGGCAATGCGCTCGGCACGGATCACCCGGCCGGTGTCGACCAATGCGACCGCTGTTTCGTCGCAGGAAGATTCTATGCCCAATACGAGGCTCATGACGCTTTTCCTTAGGCGATTGCGAGGCTAGGGCAAGCAAACCATGGCTTTAGAACCCGCTTCATACCCGATTATCCGACTTGGCACGCGCCGATCACCGCTTGCGATGGCGCAGGCCCGCGAAGTGCGCGCCCGCCTGTGCACAGCGCATGAATGGCCGGAGGAAGCGGTTGAATTGATCGAAGTGCAGGCCAGCGGCGATAAGGTGCAAGACCGGCCTTTGTCCGAAATTGGCGGTAAGGCGCTATGGACTAAGGAGTTGGATCTGTGGCTCGCTGATGGCACGATTGATGCCGCCGTCCACTCGGCCAAGGATGTTGAGACGATCCGCCCGGATGCGCTTGCTTTTGCCGCGGTTTTGCCACGCGCTGATCGGCGCGATTGTTTGATCGGGGCAGCGTCGATTGCAGACCTACCGAAAGGCGCAAAACTGGGCACATCTGCGCCTCGGCGCGCCGCGCAATTGTTGCATTTGCGCCCCGATTTGGAAGTCGTGATGTTTCGCGGCAATGTCGCAACACGGCTTAGCAAATTGCAAGCTGGCGAGGCGGATGCAACATTCTTGGCCGCCGCCGGTTTGGAGCGTTTGGGCGAAACAGGTGTCGGCACCGCGCTGGATCCAAGCGAATTTCTTCCCGCAGCTGGCCAAGGCGCAATTGTGGTTGAGGTGATGGCTGGCAGTAGGGTCGAAGGCTTTTTCTCCGAACTCAATGACATACCCACCGCAGCGGAGCTCAAAGTAGAGCGCGCACTTCTAGCGGCCCTTGGCGGCACATGTCATTCTCCGGTGGCGGTTCTGTGCGAATGGACTGACGGCCTGTTGGATGTTCGCGCAAGCATATTTAGCGAGGATGGCGCTGAAAGAGTTGATGGAGCAGAGCGTTTTGATGCAACAGAACCTGGCGCAGAAGAGGGCATTGCGCGCGACCTGCTCAACCGCGCATCACCCAAGATCCGGCAGCATTTTAACGGCGCATCATGAGCGGCGGCATAATTGCGATCCGGCCTCAGCCTGCGCTTGCTGAGACTTTGGAACAAGCAGCGGCGCTCGATTTACCGATCAAGGGCATTGCTTTGTCAAAGGCAAAGCCATTCAAATGGACTGCGCCAGATCCAGCTTCTTATGATGCCATGTTGGCAGGCAGCGCCAACGCCTTTCGGCATGCTGGCAACCAACTTAACGCGCTCAAATCACTTCCGGTGTTCGCAGTCGGTGAGCAAACCGCGCAAGCCGCGCGTGATGCTGGATTTACCGTCAACCATGTCGGCACTGGCGGATTGCAGGGGTTGATTGATGGTCTTGATGGCGCGCCGCGCCGTTTCTTGCGCATTTCGGGCAAGGACCATGTCGCGCTGAAATGGCCGGATCATTTCACAATAGACACGCAGATCGTCTACCAGATGGAGGCTTTACCGCTGACTTATGGAGATGCCGCAATGCTTAGCCAAGGCGCGGTAGTGCTGCTATTTTCTGCCAGTTCTGCCGCACATTTCTGGCTTGAATGCGAGCGGATGAAAGTGCCATTTGCGAGGATTACAATTGCTGCACTCGGACCGCGTATTGCGGGGGCTGCTGGAATAGGCTGGCAAGCGGTTCATTCAGCGGAAAGCCCCAATACCGCAGAGTTGCTAGCCTTAACTGAAAGATTGTGGCAATTGAAACTATCAGCGCCATCGGGTGGCGGCGCTGCGGACCGAAAAGAGTATTGAATTTATGTCATCGCGCTTTGGATCACGCAAAAAAGGCGGCCAAACAAAGCCAATTTTACTAACTGCTCTCGCCAGCTTTGCGATTGGAGCGGGCGGTGTCGGCTATTATTTCTGGCAGATGGATGGGGCAGACAATGCGCCCAAAATAGCTGCGCCTGCCCCTAAAGAAACCGTTCCGGCCAAGGGGTTGGACACGCTGAACACGGGCAAAATGCCTCAACCACAAAGCACTGAAGAAGCTGTCACCGAGGCCGCTGAAGAAGCGACCGAAGCCGTTGAGCGTGTGGAAGAGCAGCAAGGCGGCCTTGATTCCCGCCTTGCCGCAGCAGAACAGCGCCTGACCCGGCTTGATTTGCAGGCCCAGGCTGCCGCAAGCAATGTCGCCCGCGCTGAAGGATTGCTGATCGCTTTTGCCACCCGCCGCGCGCTGCAACGCGATCAAGAGCTTGGCTATTTGGCCGATCAACTACGGCTGCGTTTTGGCGACAATTGGCCCAATGCCGTTAGCACAGTGATCGCCTTTTCGCGTGACCCTGTTCGGCTTGACCGCTTGCTTGCGCGGCTAGAAGGATTGGGGCCGAAAATCACACAGGCAGATGAAGGGTTTTCCTTCGCCAATTTGAGCCGCGAGATCAGCGATTTGTTCACAATTCGCACTGAAAGCACGCCGTCACCGCAGCCTGAAAAACGGCTAGAACGTGCGCGATATTTCTTGGAGACGGGGCGTTATTCCTCTGCTGTGGCTGAGGTTGAAAATCTGCCTGGCGCCGATGAAGCTGCCGATTGGATTGCCGATGCAAAGCGCTATGCGGCTGCAATGGAGGCGCTTGAAACGCTGGAAACCGCGGCGGTTATTGACGCTGACCGGATGAATGATGGGGCGGGCAATCCGATTGCTCAGCCTATCGGTACTGAAACCAATTAAGCTCGCAATAGCTCTGGCAAATCGCCGGAGACACCGCGCGCTTCATCCATGAAAAAGTCTTTCAGCAAAGGTGCACGCTCTACGCCTGCCATGCCCAAACGCCGCACGGCAGAGGCCGCTTTGCCTGGTACGCCAAACAGGCGCGTCAATCCGTCCGTTGCCAGCGCGACCATAAAGCTGTCGAGCCCGCGCCAATTTTCATAGCGTTTGAGCAATTGTGCATCGCCAGTGTCCAGCCCAATCCGGCGGCCATCATCCAGCACTTCGACCAATGCGCCGACATCGCGCAGGCCTAGGTTTAAGCCTTGGCCTGCAATCGGGTGAATACCGTGCGCCGCATCACCAATCAGCGCGAGGCGCGTGTCGGTGATCTTGGCGGTGTGATGGAAACCCAGCGGATAGGATGAGCGCGCGCCCACGCTGGTGATTTCTCCAAACATATCGCCCATGCGCTTGGTGATCTCGGCCAAAAACGCGCGGTCTGACAGCTTTAGCGTGCCCGCTGCGTCCTTCTCATCGATGGTCCACACCAGCGAGCTGGCATGCGTGCCATCGGCTTGGTCTTGCATCGGCAGCAGCGCAAATGGCCCGGCGGGATAGAATATTTCCCATGCCACATTCTCATGCGGTTTTTCATGGGTTAGCCCGGCGATAATTGCGCGGTGGCTGTAATCCCATTTCGCAAGCTTAATGCCTGCATCATCGCGCGTGAGCGATCCGCGCCCTTCTGCCGCCACCATCAGCGGGGCGCGCAAAACCTGCCCATCGGCCAGCGTGACGGACGTGCCATAATCATCGCGGGATCGCTCAGTAACTTCAGCCTTTGAATGAAGCGTGATCAGCGGCTCAGCCGCGCCAGCCTCATGCAAAGCCAGCCGCAAGCGCCGGTTCGCAAACATCCGGCCTAATGTGCCAGCCTCAGGGGCGGGCTGAAAATCCAAACGGCCCGGCTTCATTTGATCGGTCACCGCAATGCTAGCGATCGGCGAGGCGAAGCTTTCCAATGCAGGCGCAATCCCGATATTTTCAAACAGGTTCCAACTGGCGGTGGATATGGCAGAGGCGCGCCCGTCAAAGCCCTCTGCGGTCAATTCAGCAGGGTCTGCGCGGTCGACGACATGGCTGGAAAAACCCTTGCGCGC
>CALFEA010000316.1 GCA_937950385.1 uncultured Altererythrobacter sp.
GCGCTCCATTATGTTTTCAACACCCCAGAAGACCGCTTGGTCTGGGATGTTGGCCACCAATGCTATCCGCATAAAATTCTGACTGGTCGCCGCGACCGGATCCGCACGCTGCGCCAAGGCGGGGGCCTGTCTGGTTTCACCAAACGCAGCGAAAGCGAATATGATCCGTTTGGCGCAGCCCACAGCTCCACCTCAATCTCGGCGGCTTTGGGCTTTGCGGTTGCCAACAAATTGAAGAACCAGCCTGGCCGCGGGATTGCCGTGATCGGCGATGGCGCGATGAGCGCGGGCATGGCTTATGAGGCGATGAACAATGCGGAGCAGGCGGGCAATCGCTTGGTCGTGATCCTCAATGACAATGATATGTCCATTGCGCCGCCGGTTGGCGGTCTGTCAGGCTATTTGGCGCGGATGGTCTCATCCAGCGAATATATGGGCCTACGTTCGCTCGCATCAAAAGTGACCAAGAAACTCTCGCGCCGTATCCATAAGGCCGTCGACAAAGCCGAAAGCCACACGCGCGGCATGGTCACTGGCGGGACTTTGTTTGAAGAGCTGGGCTTTTATTATGTCGGGCCGATTGACGGCCACAATCTCGACCACCTCATCCCCGTCCTCGAAAATGTCCGCGATAGCGAACAAGGCCCCGTCCTGATCCATGTCGTCACGACTAAGGGTAAAGGCTATGCGCCCGCCGAGGAAAGCGCAGACAAATATCACGGCGTCCCCAAATTTGACGTAGTGACAGGCGAAAAAGCGAAATCGGCTGCTGGCCCGCCTGCCTATCAAAACGTCTTCGGCGATACTTTGGCGAAACTGGCTGAAACAGATGACCGCATTTGCGCGATTACGGCCGCCATGCCGTCGGGCACGGGCGTTGATCGGTTTGCCAAGGCGCATCCTGACCGCAGTTTCGATGTCGGCATTGCCGAACAGCACGGCGTGACATTTGCCGCCGGACTTGCGGCGCAAGGCATGCGGCCATTTGCAGCGATTTACTCAACATTCTTGCAGCGTGCATACGATCAAGTCGTGCATGATGTCGCGATCCAAAATCTGCCCGTGCGCTTTGCGATCGACCGTGCTGGATTGGTCGGCGCGGATGGCGCGACCCATGCTGGCAGCTTTGACATTACATACCTCGCCACCCTGCCCAATTTCGTTGTGATGGCAGCAGGTGATGAAGCGGAGCTGGTCCATATGACCTATACTGCAGCGGAATATGACGAGGGGCCAATTGCCTTCCGCTATCCGCGCGGCAACGGCGTTGGTGTGGAACTGCCAGCGGTTCCGGAGAAGCTGGAGATCGGCAAGGGCCGCATGGTGCGCGAAGGCTCTAAAATCGCGATCCTATCACTGGGCGCGCGCTTGTCCGAAGCTTTGAAAGCGGCCGACACATTGGAGGCCAAGGGCTTATCCACTAGCGTGGCTGACATGCGCTTTGCCAAGCCACTCGACGAAGCATTGATCGAACGCCTGATGCGCAGCCATGAGGTTATTGTGACCGTGGAAGAAGGCGCAGTTGGCGGTCTGGGCGCGCATGTTCTGACCTTTGCCTCTGACGCTGGGCTAACCGATGGCGGGCTGAAAATCCGCACTTTGCGCCTGCCAGACAGCTTCCAAGATCAAAACTCGCCAGACAAGCAATATGCTGAGGCTGGATTGGATGCAGATGGCATTGTTGAGACGGCACTCAAAGCGCTGCGGCACAATTCAGCAGGCGTCGAGGAAGCGCGGGCTTAGGCCCTCTAACTTATCGGATACAGAATAACGCGCGCGAATTGCGGGCGATCCAGCCGGCAGGGCGCCGCCAAAGTGCAGTGGCGCATCGCGATATCGCCATCCTCGGTGACCGGCGCTGGGCTGGCGAGAATTACATTGGGATCGGCGGCGATTTGGGGCGAAGGTGTTAGGGCCGCGCTGGTTTCCGGCTCTTGCTCTGCTGCCTCAGGCGCTTTTTCAATAGCAGCCCTGGGTTCTTCACCTGGATAGGGTGGCGGCGTTGTCCCCGCCTCAATCGCAGCATCGTGCTCGCGCTTATATTTAAGATAAGCACCGGGGATGCCAGCGCGGTTATCGCCCGCTTTCAGCAGGTCGATTTCAAATTGGCGCTTTTCCAAATATTCACTGCGGAACTGCACGTAAGGGTCATCACCGTCCCGAATATCCTGCAATTGCTCATCAAATTCCAGCCGCGCATTGAGCGAGTTAAACGCATAGGCGGGGATGCCATATTCAGGCGTGTTGAACGGCTTGCCGGCCACAAAAGGCAGCACCGATTGATCAAGGCCAGAGCCGACCAAATCGCGTATGGTCGTCGATCCGATTAGTGGCAAGACCAGAAATGGCCCGTCCCCCACGCCGTAAAAACCAAGTGTGTCGGAAAAACCATTGCGCCGGTACGGCAGGCCAATGCCCGGCTTGCCAGCCACATCAATCAGCCCGCCAATGCCAAGTGTCGAATTGATCGCAAAACGGCCGAGTGTCTCCACCGCTTTACCAAATTTGAACTGGAGCAGGAAATTGACGAAATTTACCGGCTCGCGCAGGTTTTGCAGCACATTGCGGCTGCCATCGCGGATCGGGCTGGGCAATGCGTCTTCGTAAGCATAGGCGATGGGGCCAACCAATGCCTGATCCACGCCCTCAACCACATCGAAAGCGCGCTCATTCACGCGCATCAGCGGATCTTCTTTGGGCGGGCCATAACCGCCGGTGACGATGATTGTATTGTCCGCTGCGGCATCTGCAGCGCTATCTTGCGCGGTCTCTTCGGGGGCTTGCTCTGGCTGATTTGCAGCTTCGTCAGCTTCCTTTGGCGGCGTTTCTGGTTGAGCCACTTGGCTCTCTGCCTGAACCGAACTTACAGCGCTTGATGCAGGCAAAGACCAGCTGATCGCCGCAATGCTGGTTTGCGCCACGGCCGCCGTGCTAGATGCTGCCACCGGCATTTGCGCAGGCAAGGCAGGCTGCGCTGCCATCACTGCGGGTGCAAGAATGAGAGTTGCAAGCGTA
>CALFEA010000317.1 GCA_937950385.1 uncultured Altererythrobacter sp.
GATATCAATTCCTCCGAAGCAAGTTTTACGGTGGAGCAAACCGATGATGGCTACGGTATTCGTTATGCGCTGGCGGGTATCCGCAATGTTGGCGAAAAGGCGATGGATGCCATCGTTGAAGAGCGCGAAGGCAGCGGCAAGTTTGAAAACCTAGAGGATCTGTTCGAACGCATGCCGCCAGGCTCAATGAACCGGCGGCAATTGGAAGGCCTCGCGGCGGCTGGTGGGCTGGATGGGTTAGAGCCCAACCGTGCCGCAATCCTAGCCAATGCGGATTTGTTGCTGGGGATTGCCGATGCGGCTGAACGAGAACGCAGCAGCGGTCAGGCCGGATTGTTTGGCGGCGAGGATGCACCTGCACAAGAGCTCAGATTGCAGCCAACACCGGAATGGTCGCGGTCTGAACGCATGGCAAAAGAGCGCGAGAATTTCGGGTTTTATTTCTCTGCCCATCCTGTGCAGCAACACCGCGCTGTCGCCTCTGCCAATGGCGCACGCACCTATCAGAACTTGATGGAAGCGGGCGCGCCCACGGGCGGCCGAGCCTCTGCACAAATGGCGGCCATGGTCGAAGGCGTCGATAAGGGCCGCACCAAACGCGGCGCTGAATTTATCCGCGCAGAATTTTCCGATCAATCAGGACAGTTTCGGGCCGCGTGTTTTGAAGAATCGCTTGTCGGGCAATTCGCAAAATGGGCAGAGGACGGGACGTGCCTGTTGTTAACGGTAGAACTCGATTCGCCGAGCCCAGATGAACCGCCACGCATAACCGTGCGCGGGGCGCGGCCCTTGGAGGAAGTGCGCGGTGCGACCCGCATGATCCTGACATTGGATGTGACGAGCGAAGAAGCATTGCAGGCTTTGCAGCTAGAGCTTGGTCAAAGTGAAGAGGCGCATGGTGAAGTGGTGGTGCGGCTGCTCATTGAAGAACACGGCAATCCATTGCTCCGTCTTGGGCGCAATTTTCAACTTGATGGGGAATTGGCCGAACGCCTGCAAATGGTCGAGGATCTACACAAGGTTGAGCTGAAACCCGCGCGCAGCGGCCGAGCGGATTTAAAGCTGGTGGCTTAGTTTTGGGTGTTCGCGACCGTTTCTTCGGGCGGCACCTTGGTTCTGATATCGGGCTTTTCAAAAACTTGCGTAAAGCGCGCGGCCAACAGCAATATCGTCGGTGCGATCATCGTGTTAATCATGTCCTTGCCATGAAACTGCCACAGCGTGACTTGGTCCGGATAATTGGCAATGTTCCGCAAGCCGCGTCCGTCAACATATTCACCGAAAGCAGCCAATGCGAAGACTGCCAACCAAGGAAGCAGGTTATAAGCCTTGGCGCGGAGCACAAGACAAGCCAGCAAGTAAGCTAAGATCGAGACATGGATATGCAGACTATCACGATCAAGGGAAGACGCCGCCACCAAGCTGACCTTGATATGTTGGATAAGATCAAAAATTTGCAGAGTACCTGTGCCTTAGAGTTTCGATTGCAAACCGTTATGAGCACCGGCATGAATGGTTTGCAACGGATAAGCTTTGTAACAGATAAGCTGGGCAACGGATAATGGAGAGAGCAAAAATGCTTGGAGCAATGCAAGATTGGACAATGCGGATCACCCATGTGATCGATCATGCCGCACGTGAAAGTGGAACGCGTGAGATTGTTACCCATTGGGCTGACGGCCAAGAAACGCGCACCAATTGGGCCGAGGTCCGCACCGACGCACTTAAAATGGCGCAGGCTTTGGAAAGTCTTGGCGTGAAAAAGGGCGACCGCGTTGCCTCCCTTGCGATGAACCATTCGCGCCATTTGGTCAGCTGGTACGGTGTGGCCGGTATGGGCGGCGTGCTTCACACAGTGAACCCGCGCCTGTTTGAAGATCAGCTGGAGTATATCGTCAATCATGCAGAGGATAAGGTGCTGCTTTACGATGCCGCATTCCAACCAATTGTCGACAAGATGAAGGACCGCTGGACCACGATTGAGCATTATGTTTGCTATGATCCGACCGACGGTTTTGACGGGCTCGCTTTTGAAAGCTGGATCGGTGAGCAGGACGGCGACTATACTTGGGCAGAAGGGTCAGAACGCGATCCGTGCATGCTGTGTTACACCTCTGGAACCACCGGCAATCCAAAGGGCGTGCAATATGAGCACCGCTCCACCGTGATGCACGCCATGGCCGGGTTGCAGCCTGCTGGATTTAACTTTAGCGCGGCCTCCGTCATGCTTCCCGTAGTGCCCATGTTCCACGCGGCGAGCTGGGGCCTGCCTTATGCTGGCGCGATGGCGGGGATCAAATTCGTATTTTCCGCAGTTAATGATCCAGCGGTTCTGCACGAGTTGATGATCCGCGAGAAAGTCACCGAGAGTGCCGGCGTGCCGACAGTATGGCTTGCCCATTTCCAATATTGCGATGCCAATAAGCTGGACTTGCCGCCTCTGAAAGCTGCAACGATTGGCGGCTCTGCTTGTCCGCGCTTCATGATCGAGCGCTTGATGAAAAATGGCACCCGCGTTCAGCATGCATGGGGTATGACAGAGACATCGCCGATTGGAACCTTGGGCGGGCCGACATGGGATTGGGATGAGCTTACTTTCGAAGAGAAAGTCGACAAGACCGCAATGCAAGGCCGTCCGATCTTCGGCGTGGAATTGCGCACGGTTGACCTTGATGACAATGTCACCGAATTGCCGCGTGATGGCGAAGCATCTGGCGCGCTTCAAATTCGCGGGCCGTGGATCATCCGCCGCTATTTCAAAGCGGAAAGCGATGCCTGCAACAATGATGGCTGGTTCGACACCGGCGATGTCGGCATTATCCATCCCGATGGCACATTGCAGCTGACGGACCGCACCAAGGATGTGATCAAATCAGGCGGCGAATGGATTAGCTCGGTTGAGCTGGAGAACGCAGCTGTGGGTTGTCCCGGCGTGGCCGAGGCGGCGTGCGTTGGCATGTATCATTCCAAATGGGATGAACGCCCCGTGCTCTTCGTCGTCAAAAAGGAAGGCGAGGAAGTAACCGCCGATGCAGTCATGGAGCACCTTAAGCCTTTGATTGCGAAATGGTGGATGCCTGATGCGGTGGAATTTGTGGATGACATTCCGCACACAGCGACTGGCAAGATCAGCAAGAAAGACCTGCGTGAGCGGTTCGCCGATTACTCTCTAGAGGGCGCATAGGAGAGAGGCAATCTCCCGCCTTATCTTACTGAACAAGCCGTTTGGCGTCCTGTCACAATTTACCGGCGGGAAAGACGGCGCGGATGACACGCTGGCGCATCTGGTTGATGTGCCGGCGGTCTATCCCGCAGGACGGTTGGATAAGGATAGCGAGGGATTGTTGCTGCTCACCGATAATGGGCGTTTGCAAGCGCGCATTGCTGAGCCGCGATATAAGACCGCCAAGACCTATCTTGCGCAAGTAGAAGGCGTGCCGAATGAAGCGGCGTTATCCGCGCTGCGTCAAGGTGTCGCTTTGAAAGACGGCCGGACGAGGCCAGCTGAGGCAAAAGCGATAGATGCCCCCGAACTATGGGAGCGCGGGTCCCCAATCCGCTACCGGAAAAATGTCGCCGATAGCTGGGTCTCGCTCACCATTTCAGAAGGCAAAAACCGCCAAGTGCGCCGCATGACTGCCGCCGTTGGTCACCCGACTTTGCGGCTGGTGCGCTGGAGTGTCGGGGATTGGACTGTTGAAGGTTTAGCGCCCGGAGAATGGCGCGAAATTCAAGTTTAAGGAGAGACGAGCATGACCTATTTTATCGATCCATCACCCGTTCATTGGAAAGCCTTCAAAGACTTACCGCGCGATGAGCCGATCCACATGCTCAACTTACTGCGTTTTCGCGATGAGGCTGAATATCCAGAAGGGCACGAGCATCACGGTAATGGCTGGAGCGGGCGGCGGGCCTATGAGGAATATGGCAAGACCTCTGGCCCAATATTTCGCCGTGTTGGCGGCACGATTGCATGGCGCGGCGCGTTCCAGACCATGGTGACGGGGCCGGATGACAAGCACTGGGATGATGGCTTTGTCGCTGAATACCCCGGCGCATCGGCATTCTTGGAGATGGTTATGGATGCTGATTATCAGCTCGCCGTTGTGAATCGGACAGCGGCACTGGTGGATAGCCGATTGATCCGCTTCAAACCGGGCACCGGCGGGGATGGTTTTGGGTGAATCCGCGCACCCTAATCATTAAGCGGTTCGTCCAATTCGCGCTTATCGTTGGCTTGATAGCGAGCCTTACTGCCGCATGGATCGGCTATGGTAATCCATGGCGGGAGGTGACCTTCTACAAATATAAAGCAGGCGAAGACATAAGCCATTTGTTTTATGTAGAGCGCTGCAATGCAGATGAAACCTGTGACATTCATCCAGAACACCGGCAGCTTTTACATTTTAAATTGGGAGGAAATAGATCTGGCGGTAAAATTCAAGGTGATGGAAACAACCCAATTTCCAAAATCAGAGAACTTGGTTTGACTGCATTACCATCCCCAAATGAGATCGAGGCGGCCCTGAAATGGTGTACGGACAGTCACATTCTTCAAGAATTCCAGCATCATAGCAGGCTCTATATAGTTCCCCTCCCAGATGACCCGAATGCGACTGTAGCATGCGTAAAGGGTCAAGTCTCAGGTGGCTTTTCTGCGTGTATTGCAGGGCCAATGGAGTTGAATGAAGACTGCGAGCGCTTTTCTTCTCTTGAATGATGAAAAAGCACTGGCATCGCGACGGCTTATCGAAGCTTGATCCTTACTCTCCATTAACCATCAAATCACACACCGCATTATCCAACCGGATCAATGTAAGTGTAAAATCATGTCTCTAAACCCAAGGCCTAATCGGTGTTTGGAAAATCGGGGACGAAGTCATGTTTAAATTGTCAAAAGGCCTGTTCGTCGCAGCTGCGCTTCTTTCGAGCAGTGCGGCTTTCGCAGAGGACTCAGGTTGGGCAATCTCAGAGGCAGATGGGCAAGTCTCGATCATGCGCGGCGGCCAAGCCGTTTACGGCGCCGAGGGTACGCGCCTCCAAATTGGCGATGTTGTCCGCGCCAGCAAGAGCGGGCGTGCGGTAATCGCGCGCGGCGATAAATTCGTTGTCGTGACATCCAAATCGCAAGTGCGGATTAAGCCGGCCAAGCAAAAGGGCCGCATCATGCAAATGGTCGAATATATGGGCGATACATTGCAAGACCTAACCAGAGGCGGCGGACGCAATAGCGATGATGACAAGCAAGTCACGGCCGCTGTGGTAAAGGGTTATGGAGACAAGCCTGAAATGCCGACCTCTGCCGAGCTAGACGCCTCAATGAGCACGTTTAATCCCAGCGAGTAAGGGAGGCTAAACTTCTTTCAGTCTCGGCATCAATTCCACGAAATTGCAGGGACGATTGCGGCTGTCCAATTGCTCAGCTAGAATTCCGTCCCAACCATCCTTCACCGCGCCATTGGAGCCGGGCAAGGCGAATAAATATGTGCCGCGTGCAACCACGGCCAAAGCGCGGCTTTGTACGGTGCTCGTGCCGATGGTTTGATAGCTTAAGAAACGGAACAATTCGCCAAAGCCGGGAATTTCCTTGTCTTGCACACGGGCCAAGGCTTCTGGCGTGACATCGCGTCCGGTAAGCCCTGTGCCGCCGGTGGAGACAATTGCGTCTATGCTCGCATCGTCGATCCACGCGTTAAAACGCGCTTCTAAGGCGGTGGCGTCGTCCACCTCAATCACCCGCTCAGCCAGAGTGTGGCCAGCGCCGCGAATACGTTCGGCGAGGATATCGCCCGATGTGTCATTTTCAGCAGTGCGCGTGTCTGAAACGGTGACCAGAGCAATTCTGATCGGTTTAAACTCGCGGGTTTCGTCAATCGCCACCAGCGTGCCTTATCGTTTGGCCGTGCGATATGCTTGCGGCTGAGGGAAGCCGGGCCATTTGCCCTGTGCCATTGCTTCGCGTGCTGGCGAGGCTTGGCCTTCTGCACGTTGATACATCCAGAAATTGCGCATCACGATAGAGACATAGCCGCGCGTCTCCCAATAAGGGATCGATTCCATATAGAGCAGCGGGTCATTCTTATCGTTGATCTCGCTATTCCAGCGAGAGATCGGGCGAAGACCGGCATTGTAAGCGGCCATAATTTTGGGCAATTTGCCTTGTGTCGCGCCGCTATCGCGCAGCATTTCGAGGTGCTCTTGGCCAAAGGCAAGATTGACCTCAGGCTTCGACAGATCGCTGGCTGATCCGCGTACACCCAGTTTTGCGGCATGGTCGCGGGCAGCGGCAGGCATGATTTGCATCAAGCCGCGTGCGCCTGCGGGGCTAACAACGGCTGTACGGAAATTGGATTCTTGCAAAGTATGCGCAAAGGCGAGGCTAGGATCGACGCGCCAGCCAGTGGTGGGCTGCCAATCGGCAACGGGATAGCGCATTGCACGCTCAGAAATGGTTCCGTTCGGGGCATTATGGGCCATCCACAATTGAGTTTCTGGCATGCCAAGCTCACGGGCAAAGCGGGAAAGCGCCTGATAATCCTGAGGATTGCCGATCTTTGCTTGATGTCTCAGAACTTCATCGGCGAGCTTGCTGCGGCCAATTTGCGCCAGGCCAGCGGCCACTTTGACGTTGGAATGGTTGCGAAGGAGCTGCCAATCTTGGCTGCTCAGCTTTGAACCTTGATCGCCTCCAGGCAAATTAATGCCGAGCTGTTCCATCGCGAGCATGCCGTAAAGCGTCTCGTCAGCCCGCGCAGCCATGCGCAATTGCTCATCAGCATCACCGGGACGGCGGCAACGCATATAGCTGCGACCGGCCCAATAGTGCGAGGCAGCGGTAAGTTCAATATTGGTTGAACGCTGAGCGCCGCGTGCAAATGCATCTGCGGCAGCGGCGCAATCATTCAGGCGCCATGCGGCAAGGCCTGCAACCCATTCGCCTTCGGCTACCCATGCGCCAGACCCTTCGCCAACGGTGCGAGCAAGGGCAAGGGCGGCTTGATCATTGTTCTCAATGTAAAAGCTCCACGCAACACGTTGGCGCCATTCTGCGCGCGCTGCTGAGCTGAGTGATGCATCCACGCCTTGGAGCAATTGCTGCGCGCCATAAGGATCATCGTTTTTGATGCGGTCAAGAATGGCTGATTTCGTGCGGCCCGGCATTGTGCCATCATTGACTGGCTTGGGCCGGATGCGCTTGGATGCGTAAGGTTGGCGTGTGAAGCTGCGAGTTTGCGGCAAGGCCGGAATACCAGAAAGCCCGCGGCGTTCGCCAAGACGGCTAAGCTGCGCAGCCTGGGGCAGCATTGTTCCATCACTGAGCCAGCCAGCGATTTGTCCGGCGCTGACTTTCGGACTTTTGGCATGAGTATAATATTCAGCGCGGGCGACTTGATGCAGCAATCCGCCTTGGCGCGAATTGAGCATGCTTTCAACGGTGTCCCACTGCTGGCGATCAATCGCGCCAAAAAGCTCGCGATAAAAACGCTGCTCAGAATTGCTCAAAACTGTGGGAATTGCACTCGCGCGATCAGAGACGCGGAAATTGTCAGAGCTTGAATTGGCGCTGACAGGCATAGCTGCAACTCCAATAACACCTGCGAGACAGAGTTTAGCAATTTGCCAGTTTTTATTGTTGTTCATTAAACCAACCATTCCGTATTTTTACCCAGCGCCGCCAAAATCTAGCCTTCAAAGATGGGGATCCCATCAAGCCGCCTAAGCTTTCAGCAACGAACAACGGGGTTGTGCGGTTGTCATGGTTAATTTGTTGTAAACTACTAGCCTCTTTTTGCAGTTCTTCCGCCGCTCCGTGCTGCAAAAGCGGTAAGATGTGTGAACCGAAGGCAAGCACGCGCTTGGGCCGGGCCAATGCGATGTGCAAATGCAGAACCTCGGCGTAACCCTTAGCCGTCAAATTGGCTCCATCCGCCATGGGTGTGTGGCGGGGCAGGGCCGATGCGAAATAGACATCGCTTGCATCAATGGCGCTGGCCTTGAGGATTTTCTCCAAAAGCTGCCCCTGGCTGCCGCTTAGCAATTGCGTGCCATCATCGGCTGCGGGATCGAGCACCAACACCATTAATTCAGCGCCCTGCTTACCGCGAGGGGCGATCCGGCCTCT